>WFVP01000450.1 GCA_015491595.1 Anaerolineales bacterium | reverse complement strand
CACCAATCGGACCTTCATCTTCGCGGTGGCCGTCTGGGCCAGGATGAACTGGGCCGTCGCCGTCTGGGCCGCGGCCAGCGCGGCCTGGGCCTCGGCCGTCTGGGTAATCGCGGCCACCTGGGTGGCGCGCGCCGCCTGCTGTCGCGGACGCACCACCAGCGCGTACGTCCCCATGACGCACAGCGCCGCCAACATGAAGAGCACCAGACCCGCCACCGCGAAGATGAAGGTCCGATTGGTGGTCAGGCCTTCCTCTTCCCCTTCTTCCGGCGGCACCTCTTCCTCGAAGAGGTCCATCCCCAGCCCCGGCTCCTCCTCAGGGGCCACGCCCTCTTCTTCCGGGCCTACCGGTCCTTCCTCGAGAGGCTCTTCGGGAAACCACTCATGCGTCATATGCGCTCCTCCTCGCTTGAAGGTTCACCCCACGATTTCCACATTGTTGACAGGAATCGTTAAAGTTTGTCCATCAAGTTGCAATCTTACCATATACCCATGGAAACCTGAAGGTAAAACGCGCGGGAATTCCTCAATCTCCAGCACGCGTGCGATGCGCCCGCGATGCTCCCCCCGCAAAATCCGCACCCGGGTCTCCTGGGACAAAGGCGCGCCCGGCTTGGCGGGAAACAGCGCCTGAAAGGCCTCCCGAGGAGCAAACAGCCAGGGCCATATCCCCTGCTCCCGTTGCGGCTCCACCGCGCACAGGGCCACCTCTTGCTGGCGCAGGGATTCCAGGACCTGCAATGCCGCAGGGGAGAAGGCCTGCAGACCGAAGCCCTCCACCACGATGATGGGGTAGTCCATGGCCTGGGCAATTTCGATGAGCGAAGGGGGCATTCCAGCCACGATGAGGCCCTTCAAGGACACCTCCTGTCCCTGGTTCAGCGCCGCGGCATCGGCCACGTACTCCGCGGCCACCACCGCGCCCCGGAGTTCCAGGGTGAGCATCTCTTCCGTCAACACGCCGTTGGGGAAGGCCTGGGAGGCCGGCATTAGGGTGCCCACATCCACCCGACCGTTCCCCCAAATCCCTTCCAAAAAGGCGCCCTGGCCCACCAGCATGGCCCCGTAGTCTTCGATGACGTCCTCCACGTCCCCCTGCAACCCGGCGAGAAGGGTCTCCTGCTCCACCACGCGTTGCAGGATGATGAACCCCTGACCCACGAACAACACCCGAGCCTGGAAAGGCGCGGTCACCCGCTGGCGGAACAACCCCTTCCGCTCCGCCAGGACATCGCCCTGCACCACGGTCTGCCCCGGCCGACACAGGATGTACGCGTCGGCCTTGGAGGGTGGCACCCGAAGGGCCCGGCTGACGGAAATCAGGTGCAGTTGATAGCGCCGGGGCCGCACCGCGATGGGGTCTTTGGGCGCCACCCGCTGTCCTTCCCGCACGGTCACCCGCCCCGGGAGGGAGAGGGTGCGTCGAATGCGCACCCGGGCCAGGGTCAAGGCATGGCGAGCCGGACGGTACATCGTCAACGGCATGGTTCACGCCTCCTGCATCAGGGCCCGCAACCAGGTCTGCCGCGCTTCCCGGTGTTGTCCTGGGTCCGAGGGATACCGAAGAGGACGTCCGCGTCCGTCCAGGACGACGCCCAGCCAGCTGCCCCGCACCTCCTGGTGCAGGGTGCGGCCCGGACCCGCGCCCACGTCGAAGGGACCCACCGGTTCCACCGTCAGGTCCCCGTGGTATCCCGGGGGCAGGCGAAGGACCTGGATTTCCCCGGGATGCAGGTCCACGCTCATCTGCTGATGGGGCGCCCACTGCAAACGGGCCCGAGCGATGGGGTCCCGACCGCGGGGGCGGTATCCCCAAGGGGTCACCACCGTGGCCAACGGCACGAAATGAGCCGAACGGAGCATGTGGACGGTGACGTAGGGGTTCACTTTGGACAGAATCCCCAGCGGTGCCGCGAGATGCGCCACGTCCGCGACCAGGGTGACCACTCCTACCGGCTGGAAGAGGTCCAGCGCGGTGAGCACCAGGGCCTCCGGTCGGGTCAGGGCGCTCCACACCGCGCCCCCCAGGAACAGCATCCGGTAATGGGTGGGCAGGCCCTGGCGACGAAAGGCGCGGCGTTCGCTGCTGGGGAGCATGTTCAGCAACATCTTGCGGCCCATCTGGAAGGCCAACCCCCATTCCAGCCAGGCTTCCGCCTCGGTCTCCGGGGCCAATTCCGGGTAGGCCATCTTGTGCAGGACCTCCCCCATGGGGTCCTTGAGGTCCGGGGTCCACAGGCGAAGCAGCTCCTCGTCCACATCCTCCCAAAAACGCTTCAAGCCATGCCCCAAGCCGTAGGGGAAACAGCGCAGGTGGACTTCCTCCTCCGACCCGCGCACGAAGAAACTGAGCCCGGAACCGATGTGCACGCCCAGGTATCCCTCGAGGCCCCGATAGTAGGCCGCCAGCACGTGGAGCATCCGACGCCAGGCCAGGGGCGCGGGTTCGAACCCGTGGGCCGAGTTGAGCAACCCGTCCAGACCGGGGATTTGGCGGAGGACATGCTGCCGGTACAGGGACTGCAACGTGCGTCGCAAGCCGTAGAGGGACTCCCGTTCCAGGGCCGGGCGCACATTGTGGGCGATGAGGACTTCGTAATGTCCACCCAGAGTCTCCTGCACTTGGCTGGCCAGGGCCGCGTTGCCGGCGTAAAGGACCACCGGACGCCCTCCCCGGGGGAACAGGGGAGCCGCCAGTTCCAGGATGTGCACGTAATCCAACAACGCCTGCCGGGCGCCCTGGTCGGTTCCGCCCACCAGGAGCACCACATCCGGCGCCGCGTTGAGCAAATGCTCCAACCGCTGGATTTCCGTCAGCCCGTCGTTGATGTGAAAGCGCACCACGGGCTCCACCGGAAAGGGCTCGATGGCGCGCAAGGCGCTGCGCAGGGACAGGGTCTCCAGAATGCCCATGAGGGTCATACGGAGGGGCCGCCCCGCCGAGGTCACCACGAACACCTTGTCCACCCCTTCCCCTGTCACCCGGGTGGGGGTGAGGATGTCGCCTTCCTCGATTAAGCGCAGGCCCGCGATTTGCTCCAGGGCTTCCACCGCGCTCAACACCCCTTCGCGCACATCCCGCACCGGGGCCTCCCAGGTGGACAGCACCGCGCTCTGGCCCACCAGGTGGTAGCGTCCGTCCACCACGTCGAACAGGAAGGCCCGGGTGAACACATGGCCGATGTCAATGACCAGGTATCGTTCGGTTTGTACCACGGAAGCCATGGCCGTCTACCACCCTAAGAGGAAGGTTCGAATGGCATCCCAGAGGAAAGCCAGCCGGTCAATCAGGGCCAGAAGGGCCACCTGGTACACTCGGGCGAACAACACCCCCAGGGTGACCACCACCACGGCCTTGCCCACCTTCTGGCCTACGCCTATCCCCCAGCGCATCACCCGGGGCCACGTCTCGGTCCGGCCGAAATAGAAGGCCATGAGCACCATCATGACCAGCACCCAACTGACCAAGCCCTGCGCCCACGACAGGTGTAGGGTGAAGCCCGCCCATTCCCGCCACGTGGCCTCGATTTGAGGGAAGAGGGTTCCCAGCACCGCGCCCGCGATGAGGGTGGCACCCGCCACGCCCACCAGCAGGGCCAGCACGACGTTGGACAGTCCCCGCAGGCGCGTGCCGCGCAGCAACAGCAACAAGGCCAGGGCCCAGGGGAGGAGCAAAGCCCATTGGGGGCTCCCGGTGACCTGCCACAACCGGGGAATCAGGAAGGACCGAAGGACCACCGCGCCCAGGTAACCGGCCACGCTGCCCACGAACACCGCTGCAGCGATGCGGAAGAGCTCGTGGTTCCCGAAGAGCACGTAGCTCAGAATGCCCATGGTCAGGAAAAGGGCCACGCCCAGGCCCAGCAGTTCGGACAGCATCATGCTTCCTCTCCCTGGCGAATGCGTTTGACCACGGCCAGGGTCAGCGCGCTGAACACGCCCAGGAACAGGCCCAGCGGCCAGCTCATCCACCAGGCCGTCCACAAGTTCAATGGAATCTCCGTCTGGGTCTGCGATGCCAGGGCGGCGGCGTCCATCAAGCCCCCAATCCAGCCCTGGACCTGGGTGTCGAAATAGGGTTCCAGCACGGGGACGATTTGCAGGCTTCCCGTAAAGGCCAGGGTCGTTCCTTCGGCGAGGTACGGGGTGAGTTGCTCAATCCAATCCCGCGCCCGGGTGGCCTGGTCGGTCACCACCAGCACCAGGGCCGTACCCTCCAGCCCCGTCCATCCGGCCAGATGGGGTTGGTTCCAGGGGCTTTCCCCCTGAACCGGGGGCGGGAATGCCGCGCGGGGCCAGCGGGCCAGCAAGGCCAGCGCCAGACGGTCCCCGGGCAGGTAGCCCAGGAGGGTGTAACGCTCCGGCGGCACGCCGACACTTTGCAGGAGGTCCTGGGCCAGGATGAGTCCGTAAGGCTGGGTGGCAACCACCAGGTAATGGGGGTTCTTAGGCTCTACCAGACGCAATGCCGTGCGCGCGCTGCGGTTCACCTCGGGCGCCCAGGCCGGGTTGTAATCCACCGCCAGGAGCACGACCGCCTGCTCGGGAAGCCCCTGAGCCACCGCCAGGAACGCCTGGGCCCCTCGGGAAGGGGGTGGCGAGGCGACCCGACCCTGCGGCCCGAAGACCAAGACCAGGGCCAGCACGGCCAGCAGGAGCAGCCCCACCACCACCCGCCACAGCCAGTAGGGCATGGGCCGGGCCACCACGACGTCCTCTTCGGTTCCCTCCCGGGCCTCTTCCTGCCGAATCCAGTGCTGGAGCCAGCGCGCCCACTGCTGCTCTTCCTTGCGCACCAGCAATTTCAGGACCAGGCGTCCTTCCTTCTGCACCATGTCCGCCAACCGGGCCTCCACGGGAAGCACATCCGGAATGCCCGCCAGGGGACCGGCCAGCTCGCTCTCGGCCACCGGGGGCGCGGCCTGTTCGCCTTCTTCTTCCGGCCGTAACGCGCTCAGCCAATCGGGCAGCTCGCCGGGGGCCAGCTCCTCGGTCACGGCTTCCTCGCCAGCCTCCTCCTTGAAGGCCGTCTCGTCCAGCAGGGAGGCCAGCTCCTGTTCGTCCAGGGCCATTTCGCCAAAGATGGGACCGCCCTCCCCCGCCTCCTCCACCGGCACCTCTGCCTGTTCATCGGGTTCCGGCGACACCGTGGGCGTCTCGTCCTCCATCGGCGGGGTCGGCGCCGCGGTTTCTTCTTCCTCCGGCCCAAAGGGCAGGAGGGCTTCCTCCAGGGAGGGTTCTTCCTCCTCGGAGGTCAACCACGGAGGAAGCTCCTCGGCTTCCGGGGGGCCTTCGGCTTCGGGCAGCAGAGCTTCTTCCGCTTCCGGCTCCGGGACCTCCTCCAGAAGCCAAGGAGGAAGTTCGACCTCTTGGGGACCTTGTTCCAGGTCCAGGGGCTCCTGCGCAAAGGGCTTCGCGGAAACGGGCGCCTCAACAGGGGTTTCTTCCCCCGCATCCTCCTCTGGGAAGGGTGCGGGAGGGGAAGGCACTTCCGACGGCCCTTCGAGGAACACCGGTTCGGAAACGTCCTGCGTCTCGGCCGCCATCTCCGGCGGGGTCTCGGGTGCTTCCGCGAACCACGGGGGAACCTCGTCCTCCGGTGCGGGAGCCTCGGCCTCCTCTTCAACCGCGGCCTGCTCGGCCAGGGTAGCCAGGGTCTCCTGCAGGTCCTCCGGCAGGGGAGATTCCTCACTCAAAGGCCCGGTTTCCTCCCAGGGCGCGGGCTCGGTGGTCTCCAGGGGGACTTCCGCTGGCTCCTCTTCGGTTTCCTCCTCAGGCGCCTGGGCGTCCGAAGGAGCGCCCGCGTCCACGAACTCCTCCCCCAGCACCTCATTCAACCAGCGGCGCAAAGATTCGTCCTCCAGGAGCCGACTGGTGTCGAAGGCTTCGGGTTCGGGCTCCACCAGCGCGTCCATGTCCTGTTCTTCTTCGGGACCGGAGGGCAGGTACTCGTCCCCGCTATGGGGCAGACGCGCGCCGCACCATTCGCACGTCTTGCGAAAGGCCGGGTTCTGCTCCCCGCATCGGGAACACCGCACGTACTCTTTCATGGCTCCCACACTCACTCTTCAAAGGGTCGGTCCGCGCCGCTCAACACCCGCAACCCCGTGGCCACGAAACCCAGGGCCATGCCCAACAGCAGGCCTCGAACGCCTGCTCGCACCACCACGCCTTCCAGCCAACCGGAGACCTCGCTCGTCCAGGGGAGGGGGCCCTGGGTGGCCTGGAAGGTGTCCACGGCCAACACCACCCCCACAGTGAGGAAGAAGAGCCATCCCCATCCCCCGCCTCGCTGGAAGACCATCCACAGGCCCCGATAGGTCAGCACCACGGCCAGCAAGCCCAGCAGGGACACGCCTCCCGGAATCAGCACATAGGTCATCATCCAGGAAGCGGTCCGCGGCGTGGGGTCGAACATCATCCAGGCAAAGGTGCCGGTCGCCGCCAGCACCACCAGGATGCGATACCCCCATCCGTTCTGCCGCCGACGAATCAGGCGCCACTGGGTGTGCAGGAAGTAGAAGAAGGCCATGACCAGGGCCACGCCGGTGAGGAGCACCGACCAATCCAGGAACATCCATCGCAGCCCTTCCAGCACCGGAAAGGGCAGGAACCACGTCAGCAGCACGATGCTCCCCACGCCGACGGCCACCGCGATGGGGAAGGAACGCCTCATCCCCCGCCTCCCACCAGGACTACGTACAAGGGTGCGCCCAAGAACAGCACCAGGATGAGCAACCAGCGCATGACGTCCTGGGCCCAGAGGGAAGCCCCGTGGGCCGGACCGGCCCGGGTGTACGCCCCCGCGGCCAGCACCTCTTCGCCCACCAGGGCCTCGTCGCACGTCGCGTACAGGACAGCCTGCCCCACCAGGTCATCCGTGGCGCCGAAGACCCGGGGGGCCATCTCAGCCATCCATCCGGCCTCGACCCCAAAATGCCCCAACAGGAGGGCCAGTTCGGTATCCCGGGCCAAGGGAAAGGCCAGGGTGCCCGCGGCGTACCCCCAGGGATGAAAGCCGGTCACGTACATGCGGTCCAGCCAGCGTTCCGCGGTATACTGCTCGCGAGCCAGCCGGTTCAACACGTTGCTTCCCAGCATGTACACCAGGCCGTCGCCGCTGCTGGCGTCGGGTGGCTGGTCTCCCCGCATGGCGAACTGGCCAATGGCCTGGAAAGCTCGTAAAGCGACCAGGGCGCTGCCCCCCGCCTCGCCCCACAGGGAACCCCAACCCAGAGCGTAGTGGATGGGCCACCCCGCCTCCATGGTCAACGCCAGCCCTTCATACAAACCCGAAAAGAGGGGAATGCCTCGCAAACGTTCGAACAGGTTTTCCGTATGGAAGGCAAAGCGGGCCAAGACCATCATCCCCCCGAAAAGAAGCACCAAGGCCAGTCCGATCAGACCCGCAAGAAACATGGGTTCCATCCCGCCATCTGGATTGGTATAAGTATAACCCAAAACCAGACCGAACCGGGCACGATACAATTAGAAACCTGTGAAAATATTCCTGTTGCTCCAGAGGAGAGGCTTATGGCGCGCACTTTTCCCAAGCACGTACTGCTCCCCCAAGAACACGGTGCCTGGATGATGTTCCTGGC
>WFVP01000449.1 GCA_015491595.1 Anaerolineales bacterium | reverse complement strand
GCTACGCGTACTGGATTGGCGTGCAGCGCTACAACCTGGACTTCCACGCCCAGGTGCGTCCCTTCGTCTCCACCGACGCCCAGGCGTCCCTGTGGGGCGGTAAGGGAGGCGGCACCACGGCCCATGCCTTCATCGCCTGCTTCCTGGGCGACACCACGGAAGCCCTGCTCCAGTTCGCGGCCCATCTCCCGCCCGAAGTGCCCCGCATTGCGCTGGTGGACTTCAACAACCGTTCGGTCCAGGAGGCCCTGTGGGTCACCGAGGCCATGTTCCGGCACTACATGGAACTGCGGGAAGCGGGGGAGGAGGCCGAGGCCCGAAAGTTCGCCCTCTTCGGCGTGCGCCTGGACACCGCGGGCAACCTGCGGGACGAATCCATCCCCCCCTTGGGCGACCCCAAACTCGATTTGGGCGTGGTGCCCCGGCTGGTGGTGGCCATGCGGGAAGCCCTGGACCGGGCCTGGGAATCCTGGGACATCCCCCGGGCATGGCGGGACGAAGCCGCCCGTTACTGCCGCAACGTCAGGATTGTGGTCTCGGGCGGTTTCACCAAAGAGAAAATCGCCCTGTTCGAGAAACTGGGCGCGCCCGTGGACTACTACGGAGTGGGGTCCTGGTTCTTCCAGAACGCAGGGGGCACACTGACGGACTACACCGCGGACGTGGTCCGGGTCCAGGTGCGCGGGGAGTGGGTACCCATGGCCAAAGTGGGCCGCCGTCCGTGCGACAACTCGGACCTGCAACGGGTCTGGTAAACCCCGGGTCCTATGCCGCCTGGCTTTCCAGAAAGGCCTGCACCGTCTCCCAGGCTTCCGGCGAGGTGATGAGGATAAGCCGGTCGCCGGGTTGGAGACGGGTGTCGCCGTGGGGGATGAGCACCTCCCGCCCCCGGTGGATGCTGGCCAGCAGGACCTCCTTGGGCCAGGGGATGTCCTGCACCCGCTTTCCCACCCAGGGCGAGCGGGCGTCCAATTGCACCTCGATGACCGGGGTCCCGCCCATGGTCTCCAACTGCACCTGCTCTGCCTTGTACTGCTCGGTGACCTGTTGCATGAGGGCCATTTCGTAGGCCCGGATGATGTCGGCCCGGTTCAACCACCCAATCATGCGCCCAGGGTTTTCGGGGTCCACCACGGGTAGACGTCCAATATCCCGACGGACCATCTTGCGCAGAGCCTGGGCCACCGTTTCGTCGGGATAGGCCACGATGAGGTCGTAGGTGCAAAAATCCCGAATGGGACGATAGATGTTGTTGGGGTCTCGGGTCACCGCGTACTCGATGTCGCTGACGCTCAGGACGCCCACCAGGTTCCCCTGTTCGTCCACCACCGGCAGGCCGTGGGCCCGCACCCGCTCCATGCGCTGGGCCGCTTCCTCCAGGGTCATGGTCACCTTCAGTACGTCGGGCGGGGGCTTCATAACGTCCCGCACCCGCAGGGTTTCCAGAATGTCCACCCGCTCCTGAGTGCGGATGCGGAAACCATCCCGCACCAGGCTCAGGGTGTACACGGACTCCGGCTCCAGGATTTCGGAGAGGAACACGCATACGATGACGGACACCATCATGGGTAGCAGGATGTGGTAGTCGTCCGTCATCTCAAAGAGCAACATGATGGCCGTGACCGGCGCCCGCACCGTGCCCGCCAACACCGCGGCCATGCCCACCAGCGCGTAGGCCGACGGCTCCAGGGTGAGGCCCGGGAGCAAACGGGCCATGAGCATGCCGTACGCACCCCCCAAAGCCGCGCCCAGGGCCAGGGAGGGAGCGAAGACGCCGCCGACAAAGCCGCTTCCCAGGCTCCCCGCGGTGGCCAGGATTTTGAGCGCCAGGAACATACCCAGGAACCCCAGGGACAGCGGCGCGCCGTGCAGGATGTCGCTCACCATCTCGTAACTGTCCCCCAGCAACGCCGGCATGAACGTGGCCACGCCCCCCAACACCACGCCCATGACCACGGGACGCAGCGCACGGGGCAGGGGATGGAACAGACGGTGCCCCATATCCAGCGCCCGGATGTATACAAAGGAAACCAGGGTGGCCAATACTCCCAGGCCGAAATACAGGGGGAATTCCAGCACCGAGTGGAAGGTGTAGGGAGGGATGGGGAAGGCGGGTTGAGGACCGAAGACGGCCCGAGAGAGGACCGAGGCCGCGACCGCGCCCAGGATGAGCACCCCCAAGGTGCCGGTGGCGAACTCCCGCAAGATGATTTCAATGGCGAAGAAGACCCCGGCGATGGGCGCGTTGAAGGCCGTGGCAATCCCCGCTGCCGCGCCTGTGGCGATGAGCATCCGGGTGCGGTGCATGGAAAGGCGGAGACGGCGACTGAGCCATGCACCCATGCTCGCGCCGATTTGCACGCTGGGGTCCTCCGGCCCCACCGAAGCTCCGGCGGAGATGGAAATCACCGAGGCCAGGGCCTTCCAGGGCGTGGCCCAGTAGGGAATCGAACCACCATAGAAGATGGCCCGGATGATGGAGGAAACGCCGTGGTAGCGTTCCGGGGGGAGGAGGCGACGCCGCATCCAGGCGATGACCCCGCCCACAGACCCCAAGAGGAAGGGGAGGTACAGCGCCCTGGGGATGCCCGCCTCCGTCCAGGCTGTCGCGAGGTCGTGCTGGAGCCATTGTGTGGCGTGGTGCAAGGCCAGTTTGAAGAGGATGACCCCCAGGCCCGCCAGGACGCCCACGGTGATGCCAAAGAAGATTTCCCACGAATGTTGCAAGAGCAGGGGATGCTTCCACCAGCGCTGGCGCATCATGGGTCCCGGCCTCCGCTCAGGTAAGCGATGTCCGAGGCGAGGGCAACCTCACCGATTTTACCCCACCCGCACCGGGCCGGCAGAGGCCGAGGTGGGGTGAGCAGGGTTTTTCACTGTTCTAACAGAAGGGTGAAGCCATAGGGGCCGCCCCTTTCGCTTAGATCGAACTGGGCTCAGGACCATAAGGAAGAAAGAATT
>WFVP01000448.1 GCA_015491595.1 Anaerolineales bacterium | reverse complement strand
CTCCTGGACCAGCAAGCCATGGCTTACGTGTGCCGGGATTTCGTGTGCCACGCGCCCACCTCCGAGCCGGACGAGCTCCGGGCCCAACTGGGAAGAAGTCCTGCCCGCGGTGAAGGGGTATAATGAAAGCACCCCCTCGCGGAGGCAGGCCATGGAAAAGCGCAGAATCCGGGTGCTCATCGCCAAGCCGGGGCTGGATGGCCATGACCGTGGCGCGAAAATCGTGGCCCGCGCCTTGCGGGACGCGGGGATGGAGGTCATCTACACCGGCATTCGTCAAACGCCGGAGATGATTGCCGAAGCCGCGTTGCAAGAAGACGTGGACGTGGTAGGACTCTCCATCCTGTCCGGCGCGCACATGACCCTGGTGCCCCAGGTACTGGAGAAGCTGCGCGAAGTCGGTATGGGCCACGTCGTCGTCCTGGTAGGCGGCATCATCCCCCCGGACGACGTGCCAAAGTTGTTGGAAATGGGCGTGTATCGGGTTTATGGACCGGGAACGCCCACCTCCCAAATCGTGGAAGACATCCGCGAAGCCGTCTTACATTCAGCATCCTCGGCTCAACTGGAGCCCGTACCATGAGTCTGGCCCAGGCCCTGTTACAGGGGGACCGCCGGGCCCTATCCCGTGCCCTGACCTGGGTCGAAAACGCCACCCCCGAAGGGGAGGAACTCCTGCAAGCCCTTTTCCCTCACACCGGCAGGGCCCATCTGGTGGGGATTACGGGTCCGCCTGGGGTGGGCAAGTCCACCCTGGTGAATCAATTGGCCCGCTACTACCGCAAGGACCATACGCCGCCCAAAACCGTGGCCATCGTCGCCGTGGACCCGACCAGCCCCTTCACCGGAGGTGCATTGCTGGGGGACCGCATCCGGATGCGGGATTTGGCCGGGGACCCCGGAGTGTTCATCCGCTCCATGGCCTCCCGGGGCGCCGTGGGCGGGCTGGCCTGGGCGACCGGGCGGGTGGCTCAGGTACTGGATGCGGCAGGGTTTGACCTCATCTTCATCGAGACGGTGGGCACGGGCCAGGCCGAGGTGGACATCGCCCGCCTGGCCCATACGGTGGTCGTCGTTCAGGCACCGGGCCTGGGAGATGAAGTGCAGGCCTTGAAAGCGGGCATCCTGGAAATCGCGGACATCTTAGTGGTCAACAAGGCCGACCGGCCGGGAGCGGCGGAAATGGCCCGCACCCTGGCCCAATGGCTCCCCAAAGTCGAAGGGGAGGGGGAAGAAGAGCCCTCGTGGCAACCCCCTATCCTGTTGACCACGGCCCTTCGGGGACAGGGCATCCCGGAGGTGGCGCGGGCGCTGGAAGCTCACCGGGCCTTCTTGCAGCGCACCGGTCTCTGGCAGGCCCGGGAACGTGACCGCCTGGAGGCCGAAATCCGAGAGTGCCTGCGGGAAGCTTTGTGGCAGGCCTGGGAAGTCCGGGGAGGACGCGAGCGCCTGGAAGCCATGGTCCAGGCCGTGCTCCAGCGCAAAATGGCGCCGCAGGACGCCGTGCGCCGTCTTTTGGAGACCACTTCCGCGCAACCTTGACTGCAGGAGGAAACCCATGCGCATCGCCCTGGGATGCGATGAGCGCCGTCACGTGGTGCAGGTGGCGCTGGAATTGTTGCAAAAATGGGGACATGAAGTGCGTTACTTTGGGCCAGAGAAGCCCGGCGAGACGGTACCCTGGCCGCAAGTGGCTCGCGAGGTCGCCGAGGGGGTGGCGCAGGGCGCCTTTGACATGGGGGTGCTGTTCTGCTGGACGGGCACCGGGGTGAGCATTGCCGCCAACAAGGTGCCCGGCGTGCGGGCCGCGCTCTGTGTGGATGCGGAGACCGCGCGCGGTGCCCGCTTGTGGAACGACGCCAATGTGGTGTGTATGTCCCTTCGTCTCACGTCGGAGATTCTGGTGGAGGAGATTCTCAAGGCCTTCTTGGAGACCCCCTACCAGCCCAATCCCGAGGACGATGCGTGTATTGCCATGGTTCGGAAGATAGAAGCCGCGTTTGGGCGGGCCTCAGAAGGGTGAATGGCTGCACGCAGTTCAGAACAGGGCAAGGGCATGAGAGGACCCCAAGACGTGCGAAGGTTCCTGGAACAGCACCAAATCCCCGGCCGGGTGCTGGAATTCCCCCATCCCACCCGGACGGTGGACGAAGCCGCGCGCGCCGTGAACGTCGAACCCCAACGCATCCTCAAAACCCTGCTCTTCCTGGCGCGCAAGGAGCCCTTCCTGGTGCTGGCCGGTGGCACCACCCGCGTGGACTACCGGGTTTTGGCCCGCCATCTGGGCCTTTCCCGCAAGAAGATTCGCCTGGCCCGTCCCGAGGAGGTCCTGGCCTGGACGGCCTATCCGGTGGGCGCGGTTCCCCCGATTGCCCTCCCTCGCGCCTTTCCCACCCTCATGGACGCCGCCCTCCTGGCCTACGAAGAGGTCTACGCCGGCGGCGGGGCTCCCAACGCCCTGCTCTGCATTTCCCCCCGCCTCCTGCAAGAACTCACCCAAGCCCGTGTGATTACCTTAGCCCGCACCGATTGACCCTACGGGCTCCCCCTCGTCCCCGAGGCCCGCATGCACGCTGTCCGTTCTCTGGAAAATTTGCATTTTCGCCAGAAGAATCTAAAAAACGTTGCGGAAGTCCCGGGATGGGAGTAAAATTGAGGATGGTCACATTGCACACAGGAGGTGAGTCATGGCCTTTACGTTACCCGAGTTACCTTATGGGTACGATGCGCTGGAGCCGTATATCGATACCTGCACCATGTTCATTCATCACACCAAGCACCACGCCGGATACACGAACAAGCTGAACGCGGCCTTGGCCAAGTACCCCGAGTGGGAGACTAAAAGCATCGAGGAAATTCTGGGAAACCTGGACGCGGTTCCCGAGGACATCCGCACCGCGGTGCGCAACAACGGCGGCGGCTATTACAACCACGCGCTCTTCTGGACCGTCATGTCCCCCAACGGCGGTGGGGAACCGCAAGGCGCGCTGCGCCAGGCCATCGATGCCGCCTTTGGCAGCTTCGAGGCTTTCAAAGAGGCCTTCACCAAGGCCGCTCTGGGACGCTTCGGCTCCGGATGGGCCTGGTTGGTGGTCACCAACGGTGGCCTTGTGGTCACGTCCACGCCCAACCAGGACAACCCCCTCATGAAAGGCTACGTGGACGTGGTAGGCACGCCCATCCTGGGCCTGGACGTGTGGGAGCACGCCTACTATCTGCGCTACCAGAACCGCCGGGCGGCCTACGTGGCCAATTGGTGGAACGTGGTTAACTGGGACGAAGTCGCCCGTCGGTATGAGGCGGCGTAATGATGACCTTTTGAAGCCAAAAGGGCGGCGCCGAAGCGCCGCCCTTTTTTCAAGCGATGTAGCGGCCTGACCGACGCATTGTGCT
>WFVP01000447.1 GCA_015491595.1 Anaerolineales bacterium | reverse complement strand
TCCAGGCCATGGATTTAGGATAGCCTAAATCTTTTGCTTTGGCAAGCCCAACTGTTTCAGTTTAGTGAGCGCGATATCTGATTCTTGAGAGGACCGGACCTGGGCATTTCTCCCGGCTGCGGCGTGCAGGGATGCTCTTGCGCTTTCACCGTTGGCCGATATACCTGGTGAGCCCACCCAGCTTGTTCCCCCAGGCGAAGACATTGGGCTAACCGGGTACAGGACCGAAATTCGCTGACCGCCGTCGGCCGTCAGCTGTCGGCCGTTTTCGTCCTATGCCCGGTTCGAACTACCCCATCGTTTCTTACATCCACATCCGCCTACTCAACTGAAACCGTCTCGGCTGAGTCAGGAGCGGATGCAGGAGGGCGCGCCCACTGGTATAATGCTGGTCAGCCCCTTTGGTACAGGAGATTCGTGGATGATCGAAGCGTTGTTGGTGCAACTTATCGTATTGGCGGAGCGCCTTCTGTCCCTGTTGGTCATCGTGTACGTGGTGATGTCCTACTTCGTCTCGCCCTGGAATTCCATACGACGCAGTCTGGCGCGCATCGTGGAACCCATGCTGGACCCCCTGCGCCGTTTCATCCCGCCTCTGGGCCCCCTGGACCTCTCCCCCATCGTCCTCCTCATCCTCATCAACGTGGTGGCCCAGGTCCTGATTTCCCTTGTCACCACCATCTTCTGACGGAGAGGGGAAACATATGCTCACCAAATTTCGCAAACACCGATTTCACGACGGGCGTTCAGGCGCGGCGCTCACCATCCGGGTCATCCCCCGGGCTTCCCGGACGGAAATCGCCAACATCATGGAAGACGGTACGGTGCGCATCCGGGTGACCGCCCCGCCGGTGGAGGGCAAGGCCAATCAGGCGGTCATTGACTTCCTGGCCAAAGTATTGGGCGTAGCCCCATCCCAAATCGAAATCGTGGCCGGAAAGCAACGCCGGGACAAAATCGTGGCCATCACCGATATGAGCCCCCAAGAAGTGGAACAGCGCATCCTTACCTATCTCCAACGTCGCTCGAGGTAAAGGAACCATGCTCAAAAAACTGCTCCAGTGGGTAAGCGGTGACCCCATCCAGCACACCATCAAGACCTACCGCCCCCTGGTGGACCAAATCAACGCTCTGGAAGAAGAATTCGAATCCCTCACCGACGCCGAACTTCGGGCCAAGACGGACGAGTTCCGCCGCCGGCTGGCCAAAGGGGAAACCCTGGACGACATCCTCCCCGAGGCCTTCGCCGCGGTTCGAGAAGCAGCCAAGCGCACCCTGGGGCTGCGTCACTACGACGTGCAACTCATGGGTGGCATCGCCCTGCACGAGGGCAAGGCCATCGAAATGAAAACGGGCGAGGGCAAGACCCTGGTGGCCACCCTGCCCCTGTACCTGAACGCCCTGGCCCTGAACCCCAAATGGGTCGAGAAGGCCAAAGCAAAATGGGGCGACAACCCCGACCGCTGGGAGTTCGTGCCCTTGGACGGCGAACCTGTGGGCCGGGGTGTCCACCTGGCCACGGTGAACGATTACCTGGCCCGCCGTGACGCCCGCTGGATGGGTCCCATTTACGACCTGCTGGGCCTCACCGTGGGCGTCCTCCAGATGGCCGCGGTGACCGAAGGCGGCAAAAAAGCCTACATCGTCGACCTGGAAAAGCGCTCCTCCAAGGAGCAGGAAGACCAGTTGCGCATGGTCCCCCGCCGGGAGGCCTACAAGGCGGACATCGTCTACGGCACCGCCCAGGAGTTCGGTTTCGACTACCTGCGGGACAACATGGCCCTGCGGGCCGAAGACCAGGTTCAGCGAGAGCACTACTACGCCATCATCGACGAGGTGGACAACGTGCTCATTGACGAGGCCCGCACGCCCCTCATCATCTCCGGGCCCGCCAGCGAAGACGTGGAGTGGTACGTGCGCATGGCCCAAATCGTCAAGCGCCTCAAACCCGGGGAGGACGTGGAAATCCACGAGAAGGACAACACCGTGGTCCTCACCGAACTGGGCGAGGCGCGCGTGGAGGAAATGCTGGGCATGCCCTTGCGGGACCCGGAGCGTCCCGAGGACCTGACACCGGAACAGGAACGCCTCTGGGGTTACCTGGAACAGGCCCTTCGGGCCCAATTCCTCTACAAGCGCAACAAACACTACATCGTCCAGAACCGACGGGTCATCATCGTGGACGAGTTCACCGGCCGGCTTATGCCCGGACGCCGCTGGTCCCACGGCCTGCACCAGGCGGTGGAAGCCAAAGAAGGTGTGCCCGTCCAGCCGGAGAACATCACCTATGCCACCATCACCCTGCAGAACTTCTTCCGCATGTACGAAAAACTGGCGGGCATGAGCGGTACGGTGCTGACCGAAGCGGAGGAATTCCGCACCATCTACGAACTGGACGTGGCCGCCATCCCCACCAACCTGGAATACCAGGCCATGGGCCCCAACGCGCCCCTCCTGGCTCTGGAAGACGTGGACGAAGAGGGCTACAAGTACACCTACTACGTGCGCCGGGACGACCCTGAGAAGAAACCCGTCTTCTGGAAGCGCAAGGACTACCCCGACGTCATCTACCGCACGGAGGAAGCCAAGTTCCGGGCCATCACCTGGGAAATCCTGCGGTTCCACATCCAGGGACGGCCCATGCTGGTAGGCACGGGCTCCGTAGAACTCTCGGAACGCCTGGCCTCGCGCCTGGAGGCCGGACCCCTGCGCAAGCTGGTGCAAATCATGCTGGTGCGGGACGCTTTTCTGGAGCACGTGGGCGATGACGGCTCGGGACAGATGTACCCCGAACTGGAGCCCCTTTACCAGCCTCTGGACCAGGTGCGGGAAACGGACATTCGCCGCATAGCCAAGCAAGTGGGCCTGCGCACACTGAAGCCCGACGCCCCAGAAAATTTGGAACGCCTGCGACCCCTTCTCCTCCCCACCCCGTCCGAGCAGGCCCGATGGGAGCAGGTCAAGGACAAGCTGGTGGAAGTACTGCACAAAGGTATCCCCTGCCAGGTCCTCAACGCCAAGGAACACGCCCGGGAGGGGCAAATCATCGCCCGTGCGGGCGAACTCTACCGGGTGACCATCGCCACCCAGATGGCGGGCCGTGGTGTGGACATCAAACTGGGCGGTGAGCTCCCGGAAGAGGTCATCCGCTCGGTGAACCGGGTGCTGGACCGGGCCGGACATCCGGACCCCTACAATTTGCGCATGGACGAACGCTACGAGGCCCTGAAGCAGGTGCCGCCCGAGCAGTACGGCATCTACGCGGAGGACGTGTACCGGTTCTTCGAGTACATCGAGAACATGCACAAGGTCCGGGAACTGGGCGGCCTGCACGTCATCGGCTCGGAACGCCATGAGGCCCGACGCATTGACAACCAGCTGCGGGGCCGGGCCGGCCGTCAGGGTGACCCGGGTTCCTCCCGTTTCTACCTCTCCCTCCAGGACGAGCTGGTGCGCCTCTTCGGCGGCGAGCAGGTGGCCGCGCTCATGGACCGCTTCAAGGTGGACGAGCTCATCCCCCTGGAGCATCCGCTGGTGAACAAAATCATCGAACAGGCCCAGCACCGGGTAGAAGGCGCCAACTTCGACGCCCGCAAGCACCTGCTGGAATACGACGATGTGCTGAACATCCAGCGGACTCAGATTTACGACCAACGCAACCGCATCCTCCACAAGGAGGACCTGAGCGAGGACGTGGCCGACCTGCTCCGCCAGGAGATTCGGGAGCGCCTGGCCCGCGCCCAGGAAGAAGGCGAAGAGCCCTGGGCCCTGCTGGCGTACTTCGAAGAAGTCCAGCCCCCCTTCCCGGTCGGCGAGCAATTGTTCCCCTCCTTCACCCTTCAGGTTCTTCTGGAGGAACTCTATCCCCTGGCCCACCAGGGCACCGAGGCGCTGGAAAAAGGCTTGCGGGTCTGGCTCCACCGGGCCCTGGAAGCGGAGGCGGAGCACCGGTACCGGGCCGCCGCCCGCACCGTGGAGAACATCCTGGCCCGCATGGATGAAGAAGTGGCGGGACGTATCGAAACCCTGGAGACCTTCCTGGAAGGGCTCCAAT
>WFVP01000446.1 GCA_015491595.1 Anaerolineales bacterium | reverse complement strand
TCCTGACCCCTATCAGCGGGGGCCGGCCATGGAGGAGGCCCTGGAGACCCTGGACCGGGCCGAGACCTATGGCCGCTCCGAGGCCTCGGAGAATCTGCGCCAGGAGATGGAGACGTGGCTGGAGCGATGGGAGGGCATTCGTCGCTTGGACTTCCAGCCCGTGCTCACCGCGGAACTGCCTCCGGACATACGCGTGCAGCGCCTGCTGCCGGGCTCCAGGGGCCTGTACGCGCTGGACATCACCCGGGATATGGTGTGGTACTTCGAGCGGGTGAGCAACGTGCTGGCCTTCGAGCACGTGCCCAATTTCCGGTGCCTCGGCTCCCAGGCGTATGGCGGGTTGCGGGTAGGCGCGCTGGTGGATATCGCCCGCATGGCCGAGCAGCCCGCTTCGGGCTTCGAGGTGGCCGCGTTCGACCGGGCAGGCCAGTGGGTGTGGTGCAGCCCCACGCAGGACCCGCAACCCCACTTGCTTCCCATGCCCACCACCCGTTGGGGTGAAATCTACCGTACCCGGACCTTCCAGGGGGACGTGTACATCCTGGACCGCAAGGTCAACAACGTGTTCGTGGTCAACCTGTCCCGTCCCCAGGCCGCCGTGCCCGCGTCCCTCTTCCCGCCCGGCCAGGCCCCCGACCTTTCCCAGGTGGTGGATTTCGTGCTGCTACGGCGGGAGCTCTACTTCCTGATGGTGGACGGCCAGATTTTGCATTGCACCTTCCAGCTGGGCGAAAGTCCGTCGTCCCAGTGTGAACCCATGGCCTATCAGGACCGGCGTCCCGAGCGGGAGGGAGCCGTGCCGGTGCTGCCCAATACCCGGTTCGTGGCCATGGACATCTACACGGGTCCGGAGCCGGGCCTGCTGCTGCTGGACGCGGAGCGACAGGCCATTTACCGGTTCACCCTGAAACTGCGCTTCGTGGCACAATACCGCCCGTCGCAGCCCTGGACCGAGGAGCCCCAGGCTTTCACCGTGGGCGCGATTCGAGGCGGGCCCCACCTGTACGTGATGGTGGGACCGGAACTCTACGCCGCCGAACTGCCATAAGCACAGGGCCAAATCTTTTTGGGAGGATGGCATGTTTCCGCTAACCGATACCATTCGCTCTCGCACCGTCCCCGTGGTGACGTGGGGCATCATCCTGCTCAACGCGCTGGTCTTCTTCTACGAGATCACCCTGCCCCCGTACTTGCTCCAGCGCTTCTTTGAGGTTTGGGGATTCGTCCCCGCGCGCTTGCTGACCGGCCAGTGGTTCCACGCGGGGATTTCCCTGTTCACCAGCATGTTCATCCACGGGGGCTGGTTCCATTTCTTTAGCAACATGTGGATTCTGTTCATTTTTGGGGACAACGTGGAAGACCGCATGGGCCATGGTCGCTACCTGGCCTTCTACCTCCTCAGCGGCGTGGTGGCGGCCCTCATCCAGGCATCTGTGAACCCGGGAAGCCCCATCCCCCTGGTGGGAGCCAGTGGGGCCATCTCCGGCGTGCTGGGCGCCTACTTCCTGTTCTACCCCCGGGCGGGTGTGTTGACCTGGATTCCCCTGTTCTTCTTCTACGGCTATTACGTGGAGATTCCCGCGGTCATCTACCTGGGCCTCTGGTTCCTGTCCCAGTTTTTCTCCGGACTCTTTGCCCTGGCCCTGCCCCGGGGTGCGGCCGCAGGTGGCATCGCCTGGTGGGCCCACATCGGCGGTTTCGTCTTCGGCCTTCTCGCGGCCAAGGCCTTCGCTCCCCGGGAACGGGAGCCCCGCTGGTATCCCGACGAATACTGGCCTTGGTAAATCCGGCATGCCTTCGGACCTCTCCCGCGCGGGTCCTGTCCCCCGGATGTCCCGAGATAATGTGTGCAACGGCGCGAAGCCGCTGCGCACATTATCTGCTTCTTTCCTGCGGTTCAGGGACTGGTCAGGCCTGTGCGAAACGCGGGTATCCTTTCTGCGCAGGGAGGCACCACCCTCGCTGTCCAAACTTTCGTCCGAACCTCAAATCTGGCCAGCGGTTGACATTCTCCAGGGAGCATGATATACTGCGGCTCGCTTTTGTTGGCGGACTTCTCTTTTCATTTGACAGATGTGTTCGTGCAAATTTTCCCAAATGCTCCGATGAATATCAGTCTGAAGGGTCGGTGAAGGGGCAGGGTCATGGCATCGTCCGACGCGGATAAGACGTCACTTCCTCCCTCGTCCTCCCTTCCCCCATCCTCAGCCATGAGGTCACAAACCATGCGCATTGGCTTCCTCTCCACGCGCCTGGCCGGCTTGGACGGCGTGTCCCTGGAGACGGCCAAGTGGGCCGCGATGTTGCGCCGATTGGGTCACGAAGTGTTCTACTGCGCCGGCGAGCTGGATGCCCAGGGGCCTCCAGGCGTGGAGGACCCGCTGTTCCACTTCCAGCATCCTTACGTCCAGGCGCTGCAACGGCGCTTTTTCTCGCCCGAGGGGGACGCGGACCCTGCCAGCTTGCGCGCGGCCCTGGAGACCCTGGCCCGTCAGCTGGAACGGCGCATCGCCGAGTTCGTGGACCGCTTTCGCATTGACGTGCTTATCGTGGAGAACGCCCTGGCCATCCCCATGCACCTGGCCCTGGGCATGGCCACCACCTGGTTCCTGGCCCGTAGCGGGATGCCGGCCATCGGCCACCACCACGATTTCTACTGGGAGCGGGAGCGCTTCGCCCGTCCCCGGTGGCCGGAGATGCTGGAGGCCTACTTCCCGCCCACTCTGCCCAACCTCAAGCACGTGGTCATCAACCGGGCGGCCCAGCGAGCGCTACAGGCCCGTAAGGGCGTTTCCAGCGTGGTGATTCCCAACGTCATGGACTTTCGCCAGGGGCCGCCTCGCCACAACGGAGTCTCCCTCCGGGACTATCTGGGGTTGTCGCCAGAGGACCTGCTCATCCTGCAGCCCACCCGGGTGGTGCCCCGCAAGGGCATCGAATGGTCCCTGGAATTGCTGCATTACCTGCAGCAACCCCGGTGGCAGCGAAAGTTGGGCCGCCGCAGGCCGGTGTTGGTGGTTTCCCATCCCGCGGGGGACGAGGGCTTGGCCTATCTGCGCCAGCTCCGGTCCCAGGCCCGTCGCCTGGGCGTGCCCTTCCTCTACATCGCGCCGCTGGTGGGCGAGCGGCCCGGACGGGGTCCCCGGTTCACCTTGTGGGATGTCTACTTCCAGGCCGATGGCGTCACCTATCCCAGCCGGTACGAGGGGTTCGGCAATGCCTTGCTGGAAGGCGTCTATTGCAAGCAACCCCTGCTGGTGAACCTGTACCCCATTTACCGGGAAGAGATACGACCCCAGGGCTTCCGCTTCGTGGAGATGGACCACCGGGTGACGCCGGAAGTGGTGGAGGGCTTCGTGGAACACGTGATGAATCCCCGGGTGCGGCGGGAGACGGTGGAGCACAACTACCAGGTGGCCGCCCGGGTGTACGCCTACGAAAACGTGCTTCCCATTCTGGAGGACCTGCTGCGGTTTTAGGCCGACCTCATTCGGTGGTGATGCGGACGCACAGTCGTCCCGTTTCGTCGTAGGTGTACAGCGCGTGGAAGACCGGGTCGCCGGGCTTCCAGGAGAGGACCTGGGGAAGCAGGATGTACAGGTCCTCCACCAGTGGACGGGTGTAGAGGTCGTCCACTGGAATCCACTCCGGCTGACCCTCTGAGGAGGCCCGGAGCTCGCCGTCCTCTTTCACCTGTCCCCGAAAGACGAACAGCAGCACCCCGGGTTTGCGGCCGGTGTCGATGAGGATGGTGCCGCAAAGCCACAGCCCCTCCAGCTCCAGTCCGGTCTCCTCCCGGAACTCCCGACGGGCGGCCGTGGCCGCGTCCTCTCCCGGGCGCACGTGGCCTCCTATGCCGTTGTACAGGTTGGCCCACAGCCGCTTTTCCGGCGCGCCTTTGAGCAGCAGGATGCGGTCGCCGTGGAGGGCGAAGACCAGAGTGCGGGGAACCACGGTGTAGTCCTTGTGGCGCACGCCTTGTTGGGAGTGGCCCATGGTTCAACCTCCTTCGCGACAGGGTCAATCGGCTAAGGTGGCGTCCGTTGAAGGGCCCGGCGCTCCCTTTTCCCCGCGCAGGTAGTCCTCCAGGCGGGGCGGAACGGCCGTCAGAGGAACGAATCGGTCCACCATCTCCCGGGTGTTGCGCAGGCCCAGCCGGGTGAAGAGCAGCCGGAAGGTGTGGGTCCAGGCGAACGCGATTTCTTCCTTGACCTCTTCGGGCAGGTCCCAGAGGGCGGCCTTGAAGGGCCCCAGAGCCTTCTTGCGCAGTTTGTAGTAGAACTGGGCGTCCGTCCAGTCCGGTTTACGCTCGTCGTGATGGTGCTCGTCCAGGTAGGCGTACATCTCCTGGCGCAGGTCCTGGGGAAGACGGTCGAAGAGGATGTTCATGAACTGGGTGGCCAGGTGGATTTCGCACGCCTCGTATTGGGGGAATTTGTCGAAGAGGTCCAGGGGCAGGGTGGACGCGCCGTGCTGCACCGCGCCCGCCAGGCCGAATTCCTCCCGGGCTACTCGGCTCAATTCCCGCAAGCGTTCGAAGTCCACCCGTACCTGGGCCAGGGTGCCGTCGGGCAGGACCACGCCGCCGTGCGCGGTGCCCGTCTGGACGCTGATTTTGCTCAGCCCGGCCGCGGAAGGGGCCTCCTGCGCCAGCACCTGGCGGTAGCCCTGCATGAAGGCCCGCAGCTCTTCCACCGTTGTGTTGTGGGCGCCGACTTCGCCAATTTCCCCGCCCAGGGCCACGGTGACCGGGTCGGGCTCGTGGGCGCGCACGTAGGCGCTGAGTTGCGCGGTGAGGGTGAAGTTCAGCCGCTGTTGCGCCTCCACGGTGGGTTGGTCCAGGTCCACCAGGGTGGACGCGTCGATGTCGATTTGGAAGAACCCTGCGGCCAGGGCTTCCCGAATCAGGTCCTGCAGGGCGCGCAGCTCCTCCTCGGGAGCCTCCTGGAAACGCTTGGGCGAGACCTGGAAGTGGTCCCCTTGGAGGAAGACCGGCCCCTGGTATTCCTCGGCCACGGCCGCGGCCAGGATTTGGGCCGCGTATTCCCCGGGCCGTTGGTTCGTGTAGCCCATCTCGGAGCGGGAGATTTCGAAGATGACCGCCGCGGTGTCCAGTTCCTTCATGACCCGGAACACCTGGCGCGCGGCCAGGAAGGGCAGGGCTCGCAGGTTGAGGGCGGGCACGGTGAAGGTCAGGGGAACCTGTCCCTGACCCCGGGCTCGGTAGAGCTCGTAGATGGAGGCCGGGATGGCGCCCATGGCCTGGGCGATGAGGCGGATGAGGTATTGGGCCTGGGCCTTTTCTTCGGGGGAAGACAGCGCGGCCCGACGGGCCAGCTCGGCCATGCGGTCCCGCGTGCCCGCTGGGTCCACAATGTGGACGCCGTCCGCTTCCAGGCGCACCGCGGGCTCCAACAGGGCCTTCCACAGGGGCAACAGGTTCATGTTCCTTCCTCCTCTTGGAATACGGTTCGGGCCAGGACGAACCCGTACACCGCGATGGCGCCGGCCTGCAGCAGCGCGTGGGCCGCTTCGTTCATCGTGGCGCCGGTGGTGAGCACGTCGTCCACCAGCAGGACCCGGCATCCTCGGACCTCGGGGGGCGCGGCCCGGAAGGCCCCCTGCACGTTGCGCCATCGGGCCTCCCGAGACAGCCCCACCTGACTGGCCGTAGCCCGCACCCGTTGCAGGGCGTGGGGTCGGTAGGGCCACCCCAGGCTCCGGGCCAAGCGTCGGGCCCAGAGGTCCACTTGATTGTACCCGCGTTCCCGCTCCCGGTGACGGTCCAAAGGGATGGGAATCACGCACGAGATGGGCCATGACAGGGACCGCAGGAGGCGCTGCGCCTCCCGCGCGAAGAGCAGGGCCAGACCCCGGTCCCGGCGGTACTTCAGGGCCTGGATGGCGCGACGCCAGGGTCCTTCATAAGGCCGCAGGGCCACGACCCGGTCCAGCAGCCAGCGGGCGTGCCGGCAGTGGGGGCAGGGGGCGCGGTCGGAGGGCAGGGGATGGGCGCACCGTGGGCAGCGGTGTGACGGCAGGACGGCCATCTGGGACCAGCATGCAGGACACAGGCGGTAACCC
>WFVP01000445.1 GCA_015491595.1 Anaerolineales bacterium | reverse complement strand
CCAGGAGCTGGTCCATATACTGCATGAGCACCGTATCGCCGTACACTTCGCCCACCCGGAAAGCCGGCGTGGGCGTGGTCGGCCCCAGGAGCACGTCCAGCCGATACGGGCCTTCGGGGTCGAAGATGCGCTCGAAATCCCGGCGAATGAGGGTGCGCACCCGCAGCGCGCGCTCGTAATACCGCTGGCTGTACTGGGCCGCACTCACGTACATCCCCATGAGAATGCGCACCTTGGGTTGCAGGCCGAAGCCCTGCCCCCGGGTCTTGCGGTACATCTCCCAGAAGTCCTCCACCGGCTCGGGGGTGCGGTAGCCGTACTTCACGCCGTCGTAACGGTGCAGATTGGACGCGGCCTCCACCCGGGAAATCACGAAGTACGCGGGAATGCCATATTCCAGATGGGGCAGGGGCACGTCGTCCACGATGTCCGCGCCCAGGTCCGCGAGCAGGTCCGCGGCCTTGCGCACCGCGGCCTCAATTTCCGGGTCGATGCGGGTCTCCACCAGTTCCCCGGTGGCCTGGTCCACGTAGGTGATGCGGAACATATCGGGGGAAAGGCCGATGCGCAGGCCCCGCACGCCCTTGTGCATCTCCGCGAGGTAGTCAGGCACCGGCCGGGTCGCGGCCGTCGCGTCGTACCGGTCCGGCCCGGCCATCACCTGCAGGGCCAGGGCCGCGTCGGTCACCGTGCGGGTGATGGGACCCACGGTGTCCAGGGACGAGGCGAAGGCAATCAGGCCGTATCGGGAGACCCGGCCATAGGTGGGCTTGAGCCCCACCACCCCGCAAAAGGCCGCGGGCTGGCGGATGGACCCCGCGGTATCCGTGCCCACGGAAAGGGGACCCATCCCCGCGGCCACCGCGGCTGCGCTCCCGCTGGAGGACCCACCGGGCACCCGGTCCAGGTCCCAGGGATTGCGGGGCGCGGGCTGATAGGCCGTGGATTCCCCCGAAGAGCCAAAGGTGAACTCGTCCAGGTTGACCTTGCCCAGCACCACCGCGCCCGCGGCTTCCAGCCGGGCGACCGCGGTCGCGGTATAGGGCGCGATGTACTCGTACAGAATGCGGGACCCCGCGGTAGCCCGCACGCCTTCCACGGTGAGGATATCCTTGACGGTGAGGGGCACGCCCGCGAGGGGCCCGGGGTCCTCGCCGGCGGCCACGCGGCGGTCGATGGCCTCGGCCTGCCGGCGGGCCCGCTCCTCGGTCAGGGTGATGAATGCGTGCACGCCGGGATGCTGCCGATGCAGGGCTTCGGGGTCCTCGCCGGGGGCCAGGAGCCGGCCGGAGGTCCCTTCCACCGCTCGGATGCGCTCCAACACGGCTTCCAGGACGTCCCGGGCCGACGCCTTTCCGGCCCGAACGGCTTGGGCGATGTCCCACGCGGTCGCGGTGTAGTCCATGAGCGCCTCCAGGAAAATTCCGATATCCTCACAATAAGGACTTCGTATCCTCGTTGATTATAACGGCCTTTCTGCAGGAGAACGAATCCCTGGACGGGCCGACGGTCACCCGCTATTCCTCACGTCTCCCCCACCACTTCCGCAGGCGCTCCGCGATTTCCCGCTCATAGCCCTGGTCGGAGGGAATGTAGAAGCGCGCCTCCCGGGCTTCGGGCGGTCGGTAGACCTGCCGCACGAAGTGGTCCGGGTGGGCATGGGGGTACTCGTACCCCTCGCCGTGCCCCAGGGCCTCCCGGTCCCGATGGGCGTCCCGCAGGTGCAGGGGCACCTCGCCCACGCCGTGCTCCTGGATGAAGTCGAGGGCCCGGAAAATCGCGCCCACGCTGTTGGACTTGGGCGCGGTGGCCAGGTACAGGGTAGCCTGGGCCAGGTGGTAAATGCCTTCCGGCAGGCCCGTCCATTCGAAGGCCTGGGCCGCAGCCGCAGTGTGCACCAGGGCCATGGGGTCGGCCAAACCCACGTCTTCCGCAGCCAGGATGAGTAACCGGCGCAGGATGAAGCGGGGGTCCTCACCCGCCTCCAGCATGACCGCGAGCCAGTACAGGGCCGCGTCAGGGTCGGAGCCTCGCACAGACTTAATGAACGCGGAAATCACGTCATAGTGCATGTCTCCGGCCTTGTCGTAGCGTACGGCCCGCTTTTGGAGCACCTGCTGCATCCATGGCAGGTCGATATGGCGGATACCTCCAGGGTCCGGGTCCCGACTTTCCACCGCGAGTTCCAACACATTCAACGCCCGCCGTGCGTCACCGCCCGCGGCCCGGGCCAGGAAGTCCAGGGCTTCATTGGTGACCTGGACCTTCTGCCCACCGTACCCACGTGGGTCGGCCAGAGCCCGTTCCAGTAAGGCGCGGATGTGTTCCGGCAAGAGAGGATGGAGTTGGAAGACCTGGGAACGGGAGACCAAAGGCGCGATAACTTCGAAGTAGGGGTTCTCCGTAGTCGCGCCGATGAAAATTACGGTGCCGTCCTCGACATAGGGCAACAAGGCATCCTGCTGGGCCTTGTTCCAGCGGTGGACCTCGTCCACGAAGAGCACTGTGGGCCGGCCGTAGTACTTGCGTTGTTCTTGTGCCTCTTCAATGGCTTTTTTCAGGTCGGCCTTACCGGCAAAGACCGCGGAGAGTTGAATGAAGTGGGCATCCCAAGACCGAGCCAGCAAGCGGGCCAGGGTGGTCTTACCCGTACCCGGCGGTCCCCAGAGGATAAGGGAAGGAAACCCGCGGCCGGTCTCCATGGCCCGGCGCAGGGGCCTGCCCGGTCCCACCAGGTGCTCCTGGCCTACGAATTCGTCCAAGGAGCGTGGCCGCATCCGGGCCGCCAGGGGCATGTGGCGCTCCCGCTCCTTTTGGACACGATGGTCGAAAAGGTCGGATGGAGTCAAGGCACTACTACCCGTTTCGTTTCCGTAAACTCACAAACATGCTCCAGACCGTTCTCTCGGTCTAACCATACAACACGGCTAGCAAGATGGCCGAAGGGAATCACAAAATCCGTTGGGATTCTCCCCAATCGGTATCATTCCCCTGTAAGGGCCTGGGTTCGCCGGGTATCGGGCACGACAAAGTAACCGTCCTCTTCCTCGGGTGCCAGCTCCCGCAAACGTTCGGGATGGGGATAAGGACGTACTTCGTCCTCCCGAAGCGGCGCCCGGTCTTCGGGACGATAGGGTACACCAT
>WFVP01000444.1 GCA_015491595.1 Anaerolineales bacterium | reverse complement strand
GTGTTCGCCATCAAAGGAGAGGACACGGACACCTACTATCAACACATCCATGCCGCGCTGGACTTCCGTCCCCACATCACCATGGACGACGGTGCGGACCTCATCAGCACGTTGCACAAAGAGCGTCGTGACCAGCTCGCGGACATCATCGGAGGCACCGAGGAGACCACCACGGGTGTCATCCGCCTGCGGGCCATGGCTGACGACGGCGCCCTGGCGTACCCGGTGATTGCCGTGAACGACGCGCTGACCAAGCACCTGTTCGACAACCGGTACGGCACGGGCCAGTCCACCTGGGACGGCGTGCTGCGGGCCACCAACATTCTCATCGCGGGGCGCACGGTGGTGGTGGCCGGGTACGGCTGGTGCGGCCGGGGCGTGGCCATGCGGGCCCGGGGTCTGGGCGCGCGGGTCATCGTGACCGAAGTGGACCCCCTGCGTGCCCTGGAGGCGGCCATGGACGGGTTCTGGGTCATGCCCATGAAGGAAGCCGCGAAGGTGGGCGATGTGTTCATCACCGTGACCGGGGACATCCACGTGCTGGACCGGGAACACTTTGAGGTGATGAAGGACGGCGCCATCATGGCCAACGCAGGTCATTTCAACGTGGAAATCAACATCCCGGCCCTGGAAACCCTGGCGGAGAGCAAGCGCCGGGTCCGGCCCTACGTGGACGAGTACCGCCTGCCCGATGGGCGCCGGTTGTACCTGTTGGCGGAGGGCCGCCTGGTGAACCTGGCCGCTGCGGAGGGCCATCCGGCCAGTGTGATGGACATGTCCTTTGCCAACCAGGCGTTGAGCGTGGAGTATTTGGTGAAGGAGGGCAAGAACCTGCAGCCCAAGGTGTACGCTGTGCCGCGCGAGCTGGACGAACAGGTGGCCCGGTTGAAACTGCAGGCCATGGGCATAGCCATTGATACCCTGACGTCGGAACAGGAGGAGTACCTGCATTCCTGGGAGATGGGCACCTGACCCTGGGGTCGGCCGTCCACCGGCGTCTCCGGAGCGATGAGCGCCCGGCGGGTCGGGTCGCGCGTCCCCCGCAGGCGTCGGCGGCCGGGACCCTTCCCGAAAGCCCGAACCCACAAGAGCAACTCTTACGGAGCTCCGGGGTTGTATAACTGGACGGAGTTAAGACAACGTTTGGCTTGGGTGAGGAGGGGCAATGCGTAAGGAGATGGACAGCTTGCAGGACCTGGAGAGGTTGTTGGCTCAGGGACTGGTGCCGGTGCAGCCCGACGAATCCTTCGTGCGGGATATGGCCGCGCGATTGCAGGAGCCCCGTTCCTTTGAAATCGAGATGGCCCGACGGGGCGTGGTGCGCAGCCATCTGGGCGCCCTGTTTCTGATGGGCTTGGGTTTGGGGTTGTTCCTCACGGGTCTGGGCTTGTGGTTTTGGTGGCGTCGTCGTTTACGGTAAAATGGCCCGTTGAAGCGGGCTATCACGTGATGAGGAGCCAAGGCGACCGCCCGCGCGGTCGCTTTTTGTTCCCCGAGGAGGCCGTGGGATGTCGGTTCGAGGAGCGAAGAAGCGGATAGCGATTCTGACCGGCGGCGGCGATGCGCCGGGGCTTAACGCGGTCATTCGGGCGGCGGTGCGGACGGCCATCTGGGTCTACGGATGGGAAATCTACGGCGTGCGCAACGGTTACGATGGCTTCCTGGAGCCCGATGGTGTGTTCCCCCTGACTCTGGACCGGGTGTTGGGCATCCTGCCCCGGGGTGGGACCATCCTGGGGGCGGCCAATCGAGGGGAGCCCTTTGCCCGGAAGGAGGTGCGGGACGGCCAGGAGGTGGTTGTGGACGTCTCGGAGCGCATTGTGGCCCGGGCCCGCGAGTTGGGCCTGGATGCGGTCATCGTGGTGGGAGGCGACGGTACCCTGCGTTCCGCGCTCCGCCTTTACGAGATGGGCCTGCCCATCGTGGGCGTTCCCAAGACTATTGACAACGATGTCCACGGCACCGATTACACCATCGGTTTCGACACTGCGGTGCAGGTGGCCGCGGATGCCCTGGACCGACTGCATTCCACGGCGGAGGCCCATCACCGGGTCATGGTGGTGGAGTTGATGGGACGCCATGCGGGCTTCCTGGCCCTTCACGGCGGGCTGGCGGGTGGAGCGGACGTCATTCTGATTCCCGAAATTCCCTTTCATTTCGAGGTCTTGGCCGAGGCCGTGCGCCAGCGGGTTCGACGGGGACGCCAGTTCAGCATCTTCGCCGTGGCCGAGGGCGCTTATCCCGTGGGCGGGCAGCCCGTCTACCGACGCACCGGCGACGCCTTCACCGTGCCCCGCCTGGGGGGCATCTCGGAGGTGGTGGCCCGGTACATTGAGGAGGCCACCGGCGTGGAGAGCCGCTTCCTCATCCTGGGGCACCTGCAGCGAGGCGGGTCCCCCAGCGCGACGGACCGGGTGCTGGGCACCCGTTTTGGCACCATGGCGGTGCGCTTCATCGCGGAAGGACGGTTGGGGATGATGACCGCCTTGCGAGGCGACGACATCGTGCCCGTGGCCCTGGAGGACGCCCTGGCCCGCCATCGCAATGTGGACCCCAACGGGGAGCTGGTGCGGGCCGCCCGAGATATCGGCGTTGTCTTTGGCGATGAGGTTGAGTTGCTTTCGTCTTCTACGGAGTGAATCATGCGACGGTTTCAAAGTTTTGACGACGTCTTCCGAGCGTTGAAGGAGCATTTTCGTCCCGAGACGGCGCAGGGAGTGCAGGCTGTGGTGGGCGTGCACATTGAGGGCGAAGGCGGCGGGTCCTGGTACCTGGATTTCGACGAGGGCCAATTGGAGGTCTTGCGGGAAGCGCCGGACAAGCCCGTGGACGTGGACATCCACGTCAGCGCCGAAGATTATTGGGCGTTGCTCTACGGCGAGATGGACCCCTTGGCCGCATACATGCGGGGGCGCCTGCGGATTCGCGGGGACCTGCGGTTGCTCTATCAGCTGCAGCACCTCTTCCGTCTTCCCGATTCCCCCTCTTCGTGATATGTTTGATACGCCCTCTATGGCTGCCGTGACCTTCATCCATCCGGGTCACGGGAATCGAAGTGCGGGATGGGCCTGAGACGGCCCTGTCGGGAATTGCGCAGTGTGGAGGACAGGACACGATGCGAAAAATCGCGGTCATTGGCATGGGTTACGTGGGCTTGGTCACCGCCGCCGGGTTCGCCGACCTGGGCAACCGGGTGGTGGGCGTGGACATTGACGAGAACAAAATCGAGAAGCTTCGTCGAGGGGAGATGCCCTTCTACGAGCCTGGGTTGGAGGAGATGGTGTGCCGTAACATGGACATGGGCCGCCTCTCCTTCACCACGTCCTACGCCGAGGCCCTGGACGGCGCCGAGTTCGTCTTCATTGCCGTGGGGACGCCCCCCGGGCTCAACGGCGAGGCGGATTTGCGCTACGTGGAATCCGCGGCCCGGTCCATCGCCGAGCACATGCGCCATCCCCTCATCATCGTGAACAAATCCACGGTGCCGGTGGGCACAGGGGATTGGGTGACGGAGGTGGTGAAGAAGCACCAGAAGGAGCCCATACCTTTCGCCGTGGTTTCGTGTCCCGAGTTCCTACGGGAAGGTTCGGCCATTTACGACTTCATGAATCCCCACCGCATCGTGCTGGGGTCCACGAACCGGGAGGCCGCGGAAAAGGTGGCCCAGTTGCACCTGCCCCTACGCGCGCCCATCATGATTACGGACATCCGCACCGCGGAGATGATTAAGTACGCCTCCAACGCTTTCCTGGCCACCAAGATTTCCTTCATCAATGAAATCGCCAACATTTGCGAAGCCCTGGGCGCGGATGTCAAGGAAGTGGCCGTGGGCATGGGGTACGACCCCCGCATCGGTCCCCATTTCCTGGAAGCAGGGTTGGGTTTTGGCGGGTCCTGCTTCCCCAAGGACGTCCGGGCCCTGGCCTATGCCGCGGAGGTCATGGGTCGCTACCCCCAACTGCTTTACACCGTCCTGGAAATCAACGAGGACCGGCGACGCATGGCCGTACAGCGGGTCAAGGAGATGCTGGGCGGCACCCTTCAGGGTCACATCGTGGGACTCCTGGGCCTTTCCTTCAAGCCCAACACCGATGACATGCGGGAAGCGCCCTCCATTGACATCGCCCGGTACCTGAGGGAAGAAGGAGCCCGGGTGCGGGCCTATGACCCTATCGCCATGGAAAACGCCAAGCGTCTCATGCCGGACCTGGAATACTTCCCCGACCCGTACAGCATGGCCGAGGGCGCGGACGCCCTCATCGTGGTCACGGACTGGAACGAGTTCAAACACCTGGATATGGCCCGCATCAAACGTCTGATGCGCCGTCCCGTGCTTTACGACGGCCGGAACATCTACGACCCCCAGACCATGTTCGAGTTGGGTTTCATTTACCGCGGGGTGGGCCGGGGCTATCCGCCTCCGGAGGACCCCAACCCGCCGGGCCTGACCTGGGACAAGGCCGGGGCGCAAGGATGAGGGGGAGACCGTCGGACCTGCCGCCGGTTTGCGACTACGAAGGCTCGGACTACCAGTACCGCTTCTGGGAGCGGGGCGGTCGGGAATACGAAGACCGGGCCGAGGTGGTGGCCCTGCGGGCCCTGTTCCCCCGGGGACAGGGGCGCTTGCTGGAAATCGGGGCCGGGGCGGGACGGATGACGCCCCGGTATCAGGGTTTTCGGGAAATCGTGCTCCTGGACTACGCCCGGAGTCAGCTACGTCTGGCCCGGGAGCGTTTAGATCAGGGGCGGGCCGGTACCCGGTATCGCTATGTGGCGGCCAATGCCTACACCCTGCCCTTCCCGGACGCCGCCTTTGATGCCGCCACGATGATTCGCACCCTGCACCACATGGCCGATCCGCTGCGGGTGTTGCGGGAGGTGCGGCGGGTGCTCAAGCCCGGCGCACCCTTCCTGTTGGAGTACGCCAGCAAACGCCATCTCAAGGCCATCTTACGCTACCTGACCCGCCGCCAGACCTGGAACCCCTTTACTCCGGAACCCGTGGAGTTCGCGCCATTGAACTTCGATTTCCATCCCCGCCAGGTGGAAGCCTGGGTCCGGGCGGCCGGTTTCCGGGTGAAGGCCCGTCGGGCCGTCTCCTACTTCCGGTGGGAGCCGTTGAAACGCCTTTTGCCTTTGGGGGTGCTTCTGGGCCTGGAGCGTCTGGCCCAGGTCACCGGGCGGTGGACGTGGAGTTTGTATTCCCCCAGCGTCTTCTTGCTCTTGCAGGCGGAATGAGAAAGGCCTTGCCGCCCGTTCACTTCACCACCACGACCCGCGTGCCGAACCCCACCTTGTACACCTCGCCGTAAGGCACCTCCGGAAGGCTCCAGCGGTAGAGCCAGCGGGCCTCTTCCACCCGCATGTTGATGCATCCCCGGCTCATGGGCATCCCGAAGTTGTCGTGCCAGTAGGTGCCGTGGAAGGAAACCCCCGTGCGATAGAAGAAGCTGACCCAGGGTACCCCGGGGAGCTCGTAAGCATCCAGGCTGGAGACCAGGTCCCCTTCCCCCATATGACGGGAGGGGAGCTTGAGGTAAATGCGAAACCTTCCTGTCGGCGTCTCGGTGGGAATGCCGTTGTCCGGCACCTGGTCGCTGGGAAGGCCGGAAGAAATCGTGGTCTCCAGGACCACCTGGTCGCCTTCAAAGGCCCGGAGCGTCTGGGTCCGCAGGTCCACCTCAATGCGCTTTTCTTCGGGGGGAACGTGGGTCGAGATGGGCGTGAGTTCCTCGGGGAAGATGAGGCGCATGTGGACGGCCGGAATCCAGTAGTTTATCCGCAGGAGTTCGTCCCACAGACGATACCAGGGACGGCCGTCCGGTCCTTCGTCCACGCCTCGCACCCAGTACACCGACTGGTAGTAGAGCCGATAGACCTTGACCCATCGCCGGCGTGTGCGCCGCAGGGCGCGGGTGTAGGGCACGGAAATCTCGCCCAGCCATCCACCTTCGGGGAAGGCGCCCTGCCAGGGTGTTTGCAGTTCCACCCGCACCCGTTGCACGTAACTGCTGTGGATGTATCCCCCGACAACCCGGTACCATTTCGGATTGTGGGGCGGGCCATAGGGACTGCGCACGACTTCCAGCAGACGGACCACCATGTCCCGATAGAGGTACCCCTGGATGGGCGCGCGGAAGGAGGGTTCGGGCCGCACCGAGATGCGTTCCACCGTCACCCGCCCCAGGCCCACGGGTTGCAGGGCGTTGTAGTCCTGCTTGTCCGGCCATGGGAGCCATTCCCATGCCAGGGAGGCCAGGCCGGACAGGGCCAGGGTCAGGAATTCCCGCCGGTTCAGCGCCCAACCACGGTGTCCAGCGCTCATGGTACTTGCATTCTACTCAAAACCTCCGGGGACAGCGGCGACATTCCCCGGGATGGATGATAGAATTTGTTTGACAACTCAGGAGGCGTGGGCGATGAAGGAGACTCCCCTCTACGCATTGGTGTTGACCAGCGAGACCCCTCCCCGGACCTTTCCTCTGACCCAGGAGTACATCCATATCGGCCGGAGCCGTCAGAACGACATTGTCATCGAAAATCCCCATATCTCCCGCATCCATGCCCGGCTCATTCGGCAGAAGGACGTCTACATCCTCGAAGACCTCAACTCCACCAACGGTACTTTCCTCAATGAGCGTCGGGTGATCCACCCGGTGGTGTTGCAGCCCGGGGACCGGATTCGCCTGGGTCCTGAAGTGGTGTTGCAGTTCGTGGGGCCGGAAGCTGACCTGGCGCCCACGGTCCTGGCCCCGGTCTCCGAAGCCGAATCGCCCGACCGGGAGGGACCCACGTTGATTCCGGCGCCGCCCCTATCGTCGCCGCCGACGGCCCTTGCCACCGGTACGCCCGGGACACTGGAACGACCGGAGCCGTCGGTGGCGGCCCCGGCGGCGTCTTCGACGCCCACAGAAGAAGCTCCGCCCATGTCATCGGGACCGGCTTCGCCGGCCGGGCGGGAAATTGTGTACGCCCCGCAGCGCGGGGGGATGCCCTGGTGGCTCTTGGGATGCCTGGGGGTGTTCTCCGTGGCGTGCGGTGTTTGCGCGGCGTGGCTGTGGTGGGTGGATGCCAATCGTCTGTGGTGTACATACGCGCTGTTCCGCTGGTTGCTGCCCGGATGCCCGTGAGCGGGGTGAGGTGGGGGGCGTCTTTGTTTGAAGGACGAAAAACGAGGACCCTCACCTGGTCACCCGTCCAAGGACACGTTACACTAACCGGGAAAAGGACGAACCCGGTCACCAAGGAGTGGAAGTGGGATGAAACCTGAACATGTCCAGGCCTTACTCTCTCCCCGTTCTGTGGCGGTCATCGGAGCTTCGACCCGGCCGGACACGGTGGGCCGCGCGGTGTTCGCCAACATTTTGCTGGGGGATTACCAGGGTGTGGTGTACCCCGTCAACCCCAAGGCCAAGAGCATCATGGGGGTGCGGGCTTACGCCTCGGTCCTGGATATCCCCGACGACGTCGACCTGGCGGTGGTGGTCGTGCCCGCGCGCGTGGTACCTCAGGTGCTGGAGGAGTGCGGCACCAAGGGAGTACCGGCCGCGGTGGTCATCAGCGCGGGTTTTAAGGAAATCGGTCCTGAGGGGGCCCGGCTGGAGGCCCGCATTCGGGAAATTGCCCGGCAGTATCACATGGCCCTCATGGGACCCAACTGTCTGGGCCTCATCAACACCGACCCCAGCGTGCGTATGAACGCCACCTTCGCCCGTTCCATGCCTCCTGCGGGGAACATCGCGTTCATTTCTCAAAGCGGCGCCGTAGGCGTGGCCGCGCTGGAATACGTGGTGGGGGAGAACATCGGTCTGTCCAAATTCCTTTCCGTAGGAAACAAGGCCGCGCTCCATGAGAACCACCTGCTGGAGGCCCTGGCCCGGGACCCCCACACGGACGTCATTTTGCTCTACCTGGAGGATTTGGAGGACCCCAAGGGCTTCATCGAACTCGCGCGGGAAATTACCGAGCACAAACCCATCCTGGCCATCAAATCGGGCCGCACCCGAGAAGGTGCCCGGGCCGCCGCGTCCCACACCGGCGCGCTGGCGGGTTCCGACGAGGTTTACGATTCGTTGTTCCGCCAGTCCGGCGTGCTCCGGGTGGAGACCCTGGAGGAGCTCTTCGATTACGCCCGAGCCCTGGCCCTGCAACCCCCGCCCCGAGGGAACCGGGTGGCCATTGTGACGAACGCGGGTGGGCCCGGCATCATGGCCACCGATGCCAGCGTGCGGTACGGACTGCACATGGCCCCCCTGACCCGGGAGACCCGGGAGCGTTTGCGGGTGCACCTGCCCCCTACGGCCAGCGTGCAGAACCCCATTGACCTCATCGGCGACGCCAAGGAGGACCGGTACGCCCTGGCGCTGGACCTGGTGCTGAAGGACGAAAACGTGGACGCGGTGCTGGTCATCTGCACACCCCAAATCATGATTGACCTGGAAGCGGTGGCCCGCACGGTAGCCCACATCGCCCGCACCCATCCGGCCAAGAAGCCCATCGTGACGTCCTTCATGGCTCTGGACGACCTGGGCAAAGTGGTGGACATCCTGGAAGAGGCCCGTATCCCCAACTACCGCTTCCCCGAAGCCGCGGCGCGAGCCCTGGCCGCCATGGTGAAGTACACCGACTGGGTCCACCGCCCCCGCACTCCCATTCGGGTGTTCGAGGACGTGGACCGGGAGGCCGCGCGGCGCATCATTGCCCGTGCCCGGGAGGAGGGCCGGCGCTTCCTCCCCGAGCCCGAGGCCCATGCGTTGCTTCGGGCCTATGGCTTCCCCACCGTGCCCGGGCAGCTGGCCCGCACGCCGGATGAAGCCGTTCGGGTAGCCCACGTCCTGGGGTATCCGGTGGTACTCAAAGTGGTGTCGCCCCAAATCATCCACAAGTTCGATGTGGGGGGTGTGCAGCTCAATCTGCAGACCGATGAGGAGGTCCGGGAGGCCTTCCAGCGTATCATGGAACGGGCTCAGGCTGCGGTGCCCGAGGCGGACCTTTGGGGCGTGTATGTCCAGAAGTTCATCGCGGAGCCCGGAGGGCTGGAGGTCATCCTGGGGATGCATCGGGAACCCCATTTCGGCCCCTTGCTCATGTTCGGCCTGGGAGGCGTGTACGTGGAAGTGCTCAAGGACGTGACCTTCCGCATCGCGCCCGTGCGGGAGTTGGGGGCCTATCGGATGTTGCGGGAAATCCGGGCCAAGGCGTTGCTGGACGGGTACCGCGGCCAACCGCCGCGGGATGTGAAGGCCATCGCCGAGTGCATCATGCGGCTCTCCCAGCTGGCGGTGGAGATGGAGGACATCGCGGAGCTGGACATCAACCCCTTGCTGGTCATGGAATCCGGCCGGGGCGCCCGGGTGCTGGACGCGCGCATCCTGTTGCAGGAGTGAGGCATCGCGCCACAGGGTGGATAGAGTCCGGTTGAGAAACGGACGACCCTCATTTGGCCTTGTACGAAATAAGGCCAGGTTCGCCGGGATGCTTCGCCTTTCGAAGCCCCAAATCCGGGTTGCCTGAAACAGGTTTTTGCAAGCATTGCCTCTCTTTGTGCGGTGGACTTTTGTTCACCGTAGAAGATTCCCTTTTCTGTGTCCCACGGGGAAAGGGCTGTGGTACATTGAGGTTACCTGACCGAGCAGGAGGCTGCATGGAGGGAGAAGGGCAACATGGCGCGGGTGGTGACCATTGTCGGAGGTGGCCTGGCGGGAAGCGAGGCCGCGTGGCAGGCGGCACAACGGGGGCTCAAGGTGCGCCTGTTCGAAATGCGGCCTCGCAAGATGACGGGCGCCCACAAGACGGGCTTTCTGGCCGAACTGGTATGTTCCAACTCCCTGGGGACGACCCTGGTGGACCGGGCCGGCGGCCTCTTGAAGGAGGAAATCCGCCGGATGGGTTCGTTGCTGCTGGCGCTGGCGGAGAGCTGCGCGGTACCGGCCGGGAGCGCGCTGGCCGTGGACCGGGAGTGCTTCGCCCGGAAGGTGACCGAAACCCTGGCCTCCCATCCCAATATCGAAATCGTGCGCCAGGAGGTCACCGACATCCCCGAGGGCCTGACCATCATCGCCACGGGTCCTCTGACCTCCGAGAAGTTGTCTGAGGCCATCGCCCGGCTCACGGGGCGGGACCATCTGTACTTCTACGATGCCATCGCGCCCATCGTGGTGTACGAATCCATCAACATGGACATCTGTTTCCGGGGGTCTCGTTATGGCCGGGGCACACAAGAGGCAGGGGACTACATCAACTGTCCCATGAACGAGGAGCAGTACTACGCCTTTGTGGACGCCCTGGTCAACGCCGAGCGGATTGAGTTGCGGGATTTCGAGCGGGATTTGGAGAAGGGCGTGCGGGCCGGCAAGCACGCCTTCTTTGAAGGTTGTCTCCCCATCGAGGTGATGGCTCAGCGGGGACGCGACGCCTTGCGCTTCGGCCCCTTGCGCCCCACCGGCCTCATCGACCCGCGCACGGGCAAGCAGCCCTTCGCCGTGGTACAGTTGCGACAGGATAACCTGGCCGGGACGCTGTACAACATGGTGGGTTTCCAGACCAACCTGAAGTTTTCGGAACAACGGCGGGTCTTCCGGATGATTCCCGGCCTGGAGAAAGCCGAATTCGCCCGTTACGGTCAGATGCATCGCAACACGTACATCTTCGCCCCTGCGGTCCTGGAGCCCACGTTGCAGTTCCGTACGCGCCCCGACCTCTTCTTCGCCGGGCAGATTGTGGGGGTCGAGGGTTATGTGGGCAACATCGCCACGGGGTTGTTGGCCGGATGGAATGCCGCGCGGCTGGCCCACGGCCTTCCGCCTTTGGTCCTGCCCCGGGAGACCATGATGGGCGCGCTGTGCTATTACATCACCCACGCTTCGGAGGCGGATTTCCAGCCCATGAAGGCCAACTTCGGTCTGCTTCCTCCGCTGGAACAGCCCATCCGGGACAAGCGGGCCCGGCAGCAGGCGTATGCCCAGCGGGCTTTACAGGCCCTGGACCGTTTCCTGGCTCAGGCGGCGGCCGAAGAGGCGCCCCTGGATTGGCCCGCGCCCCATACCCTTTTGAGCGCGGTGTCTCGAGAGTGAATCGGGAACCGCTGCTCTGAGATGGCCATCCTCGGGGCACGAGAAGGAGGCGGCCTTCGGTCGCTTCCTTCTGTCTTTTTCGCCCCTGGACACCGAGGTGGGTCCGGTATAATAGGGCATGGCTCAAATTTCGCCACCGGGAGGTAGTCCCATGAAACGTTATTGGATGCTCGCCCTGCTGTTGCTCATGGGCGCGGTCTTCTTAGCTGCCTGCAAGCAAGCCACCCCCACGCCCACCGAAGCGCCCAAGCCCACCGAAGCCGCGCCCGCCAAGACGGAAGAACCCACTCAAGCCCCGGAAAAGACCGAAGAAGAAACCGCCGAAGCCCCGGAAGCCACCGAAGCCCCCGCCAAGGAGGAGTTCACCTTTGGTTTGCTCCTGGTGGGTCCCTATAACGACCGGGGTTGGAGCCAGGCCCACTACGAAGCCGGAAAGATGGTTGAGGAGAAAGTGGGCTACAAGATGGTGTATCTGGACAACGTGAACCCCGCGGCTCGCCCCGGGACCACGGCCAACCAGCTGGCGGCGGAACTGGTGGCCCAGGGGGCCAAGGCCGTCATCTTCAACTCCGACGACATGAAGGACGCGGCCCTGCTCTTCGCCCAGGAGAACCCGGACATCTACGTCATCCACATCTCGGGCGACCACGTGTGGAAGGAAGGCAAGAACTACGTAGAGGTTCCCAACCTGGCCAACCTGATGGGCCGCATGGAGTACATGAAGATGGTGGCGGGCTGTGCCGCGGCCCTGACCACCAAAACGGGCCAGATTGGTTATCTGGGCCCCCTCATCAACGACGAGACCCGACGCCTGGCTGCCTCCTCGTACCTGGGCGCCAAGTACTGCTGGGAGAACTACCTGGGTAAGGACCCGGCGGAATTGAAGTTCAAGGTGGTGTGGATTGGCTTCTGGTTCCACATCCCCGGCCAGACGCTGGACCCCACCCAGGTGGCGGATGAGTTCTTCACCACGGGATATGACGTGGTGATTTCCGGCATTGACACCACCGAGGCCCTGGTGGAAGCCAAGAAGTTCCGCGACCAGGGCAAAGAGGTGTGGGCCATCCCCTACGACTACATCCAGGCCTGTGACGAAGCGCCCGAGGTATGTCTGGGTGTGCCTTACTTCAACTGGTACCCCGGCTACAAGCAGCTCCTGGAGGCCGCCGCGACCGGACAGTGGGAGTCCGTCTTCCTCTGGCTGGGGCCGGATTGGAAGGATATCAACAACCTGGAGACCTCCTCGGTGGGCTTCGTGAAGGGCCAGGGCCTGAGCGAGGACGCGGCCAAGATGGTGGATAAGTTCATCGAGGAGCTGGCCGGCGGCCTGAACCTGTGGGTGGGCCCGCTGAACCTGCAGGACGGCACGCCGTACCTGCAAGAGGGTGAGGTGGCCACCGACGTGCAAATCTGGTACCTCCCGCAGCTCCTGGAAGGCATGGAGGGCCAGAGCGTCTCCGAATAGACCGAGGACATGCGCATTAGGGGCCGTCCGAGGGAGCCGGACGGCCCCTGTTTGAACCTCGAAAAACGCATAGGGGCGTCCGAAAGGGGCGCCCCTATAATGCCATCCGTTTGAGGTGGGGTATGCGGGTGGAACTGCGCAACATCCACAAGCACTTCGGTCCGGTCCACGCCAACGCCGGCATCACCCTGACCTTTGAGGAAGGGAAAATTCACGGCCTGCTGGGGGAGAACGGCGCGGGCAAGAGCACCTTGATGAAAATCCTCTCGGGGTTCTACCGCCCGGACGAAGGGGAGATTTACCTGGACGGCCGTCGGGTGAGCTTCCACCACCCCTCCGACGCGTTGCGTCAGGGCGTGGGCATGCTCCACCAGGACCCCCTGGACTTCCCTGTGATGACGGTGCTGGAGAATTTCATGGCCGGCAGCCCCGGCGGCATGGTCCCCGACAGACGCAAAGCCCGCAAGGCCCTGAAGGCCTTGGGCGAGCAATTTGGGTTCCATCTGGACCCCGACACGACGGTGGCCTCCCTGACCGTCGGAGAACGGCAGCAGTTGGAAATCCTGCGGTTGTTGTGGCTGGGCGCTCGGGTGCTGATTTTCGACGAGCCCACGACGGGCATCAGCGCGCAGCAGAAGGAGCACCTCTTCCAGGCCTTGCGCCGACTGGCGGCGGAGGGACGCACCATCATCTTCGTGACCCACAAGCTCTACGAAGTGCAGGAGCTGTGCGATACCGCGGCGGTGCTGCGTCTGGGCAAGCTCATGGGACGGCGCACCGCGCCTTACGACCTGGACGATTTGGTGAAGATGATGTTCGGCCGGGTCCTGAAGATGGAACGCAAGCCGCCCATTTCCCTGGGAGAACCCATCTTCCGGGTGGAAGACCTGGCCGTTGAAAGCGCGCGGGTGCGCATTCGCAACGTATATCTGGAAGTGCGCGCGGGCGAGGTCATCGGCCTGGCGGGGATGGAGGGGAGCGGACAGCGATTCCTGCTGCGGGCCTGCGCCGGCTTGCTGCGGCCCACCTCGGGCCGGGTATGGTTCCACGGCCGGGAGATGACGGGACGCTCGTATCTGGATTTCTACCAGGCGGGCGCCACGTATCTGCCAGCGACCCGGCTGGAGGAAGGGCTGCTTCCGGGGCTGCGGGTGGCCGACCATTTGT
>WFVP01000443.1 GCA_015491595.1 Anaerolineales bacterium | reverse complement strand
CTGCTCAACCCCGGGGTGTGGACCATGCCCGCGGACGCGGGAAGCGGGAGCGCCTCCCAGACGGTGGACGTCCCGGCCGGCGGCACCATCACGGTGAACTTCGGCCGCACCCGCATTCCCACCAGCACGCCCACCCCGGCGCCCCAGGTCGGCCTGGGACCTTCGCCCACACCTCAACCTTCCGCGACCCCCACGGTGGCCCGACCCACCAATCCCTACGAACTGGGCAAGCCCGACATGCAGGACGACCTGAGCGTGCCCGGCCGCTACTGGTATCTGCGTTGGGATGACCTGGCCACAGTTCGCGGGGAACCGGGCCGTCTCATTCTCCTGGCCCACAAGCGGGACCGCAGCATCAACCCCTGGACCTTCTCCCTCTATCCCCCTTTGGGGGACGCTTATATCGAGGTCCTCTTCCGCACCGGCCCCTCCTGCCGGCATAAGGACCGCTACGGCCTCATCGTCCGCTCCCCCACCCAGTACGAAGGTATCATCTTCCTGATTTCCTGCGACGGCATGTTCAAGATCTTCCGCTGGAACGGGGGCCTCAAGGTGTATCAGGAATGGACCCGGACCCCGGCCATTCACACCGGCGCCCGCCAGGTGAACCGGGTCGGCGTGTGGATGGAAGGCAACACGTTGAAGCTGTACATCAACCGGGCCCTGGTGGCGGAAATTCAGGAGGACATGTTCCTGGAGGGTCGCTTCGGCCTGGTGGTGGGCGCGGATGCCACCAAGGACTTCGAGGTGTACGTGGACGAGGTGGCGTACTGGCTGCTGCCGTGAGTCCTTCCCGTCAACGGCTCTTCAACACCCTGCCGGTCCTTATGGAGGTGCCATGTCGCCTGCAACCCTGACCCTACGCCAAGCCTTGCGCCTTCCGCCTGCGCCCTGCCTGGCCCTGGTGGGCGCGGGCGGCAAAACCCGAGCCCTGTTCACCCTGGCCCGGGAGTTTGACCCACCGGTCCTGCTGACCACCACCACCCACCTGGCCCGGGAGCAGGCTGAACAGGCCGATGTCCATTGGGTCCTTGAGGACCCGTCGCCTGAAACCCTGACCCGACGCCTGGAAAAGGAACTGCCCACCGCGCGCCTGCTCATCACCGGCCCCCTGGAAGGGGACCGATGGACGTCCCTTTCCCCAGGACAGTGGGCCGTGCTGAGGGCCTTCGCGAACACCCGCGGTCTGCCCCTGTTGGTGGAAGCCGACGGCGCGGCCCGCAAACCCCTGAAGGCCCCCGCGGAACACGAGCCGGCCCTGCCCGAAGGCGTGACCCATGTGGTCGCGGTGGCCGGTCTCTCCGCCCTGGGGGAACCCCTCACGGAAGAACGGGTCCATCGCCTGGAACGCTTCGCCACCCTGGCCGAAGCGGAGCCCGGCGCGCCCGTTACACCCATCATGGTCGGTCGGGTACTGGCCCATCCCCAAGGTGGTCGCAAGCATGTACCCGGGGAGGCCGCCTGGGCTGCACTCCTGGTGGGAGAAACGGCGACCCAACTGGCCGCGAGCCAGCGTGTGGCCGAGACCGTATGGCACATGGGTGTGCGCGCGGCGGTGCTCGTGGCACGCGCTCGCGAGCAGGAACTGGAAGCCGTGGCCGTGCACCTGCCCGTGGCCGGCATCGTCCTGGCCGCCGGGCCTTCTCATCGCATGGAGGGGAAAAACAAACTCCTCCTGCCCGTCCAGGGCGAACCCATGGTCCGCCGGGTGGCCCAAACGGCCCTGGCCGCGGGTCTGGACCCCGTGATCGTGGTTGTGGGTTACGAAGGAGAGCGAGTGGCCACGGCCCTCGCCGACCTTCCTGTTCAAACCGTCCACAACCCTCATTGGGAGCAGGGCCAGAGCACCTCGGTACGAACGGGTGTGCAAGCCCTACCTCCGGGAACGGGTGCCGCGGTCTTCCTCCTGGGGGACATGCCCTTCGTGCCCCCCACTCTGGTACGGGCTCTGGTGGCCGCGCACGCCCAAACCCTGGCGCCCATCGTTGCGCCCCTGGTGGACCACCGTCGGGGCAACCCGGTGCTGTTCGATGCGAGTACCTTCCCGGAACTCATGGCGCTACAGGGGGACGTGGGAGGTCGGGCTTTGTTCGAGCAGTATCGTTACCACCCTGTGCCCTGGTTCGACGAAACCACGCAAATCGACATCGACACGTGGATGGATTACACCCATCCCTCATAGAGATAATGTGAGCGGCGGCTTCGCTGCTGCTTACATTATCTTCTTGCTTATTTCCCCGCGGTCCGATGGAGGGGACAGAGAGCAAGTTGAAGGGGCGGCTTCGCCGCCCCTTCAAGGTCTTTCCTCAGGCCTCTCGGAATTCACCTTCCACCACGTCCTCATCCCCTTTTTCTTGGGTCGAACCACCTGAACCACCATCACTGCTGGTGGTCGCGGAAGGACCCGCCGTGGCCGCCTGTTGCTGATAGAACTGCTGGCCAATCCCATGGAGCAACTGCTGCAATTCGTCCGTCACCTGTTTGATGCGCAGGATGTCCTCGCTCAGGCTGTCCACCAGTTCCTTGCCTTCCTTCAGCTTGGCTTCCAGGCGCTCCTTGTCCGTGGGTGAAATCTTGTCGCCGTGCTCCTTGAGGAACTTGGAGGCCTGGTACACCAGCGTGTCCAGGGTGTTGCGGGCCTCCGCGGCCTCCTTGCGCCGACGGTCCTCTTCGGCGTGCTCCTGGGCCTCTCGGACCATACGCTGGATTTCTTCCTCCGTCAGGTTCGTCGTGGCGGTGATGGTCACCTTCTGTTCCTTGCCCGTGGCCCGGTCTCGGGCGGTCACGTGCAGGATGCCGTCCGCGTCAATGTCGAAGGTCACCTCGATTTGAGGCACACCGCGCGGCGCGGGCGGGATGCCCTCCAACCGGAAACGTCCCAGGCTGATGTTGTCCCGGGCCATGGGCCGCTCGCCCTGGAGCACGTGGATGTCCACGGCCGTCTGGTTGTCCTCCGCGGTGGTGAAGATTTCCGTCTTGCGCACGGGAATGGTGGTGTTGCGGGGGATGAGCACCGTCATCACGCCACCCAGGGTCTCCACGCCCAGGGAGAGGGGCGTGACGTCCAGGAGCAGGATGTCCTTGGTCTCGCCGGCCAGCACCGCGCCCTGGATGGCCGCGCCCACGGCCACCACTTCGTCGGGGTTGACGCCCTTATGAGGCTCCTTGCCCGTGAGCTCCTTCACCAGGCGCTGCACCATGGGCATGCGGGTCGCGCCACCCACCAGGATGACCTCATCCACGTCGGTGGGCTTGAGGCCGGCGTCCTCCAGCGCCCGGAAGAAGGGCCCTTTGAGGCGCTCTACCAGGTCTTCGGTGAGCTGCTCGAACTTGGCCCTGGTGATGGTCATCTGTAGATGCTTGGGACCGCCGGCATCCGCGGTGATGTAAGGCAGGTTGACCTCCGTCTCCGTCACCGTGGAGAGTTCAATCTTGGCCTTCTCCGCGGCCTCCTTCAGGCGCTGCAGCGCGTGCCGATCCTGCCGCAGGTCGATGCCGTGCTCCTTCTTGAATTCCTCAGCAATGTAGTCAATCAACCGCGCGTCCCAGTCGTCACCGCCCAGATGGGTATCGCCCGAAGTGGCCTTGACCTCGATGACGCCCTCGCCGACCTCCAGAATGCTCACGTCAAAGGTGCCGCCACCCAGGTCGAAGACGAGGATGGTCTCGTTCTTCTTCTTGTCCATGCCGTAGGCCAGCGCGGCGGCCGTGGGCTCGTTG
>WFVP01000442.1 GCA_015491595.1 Anaerolineales bacterium | reverse complement strand
CCCACCACGACGCCCACCATCACTCCTACCCCCACGGCGACGGCCACGCCGACCGCCACCGCGACACCCTCGCCCACCCTGGAATTGGCCCCCTGACCTTTCCTGGCCCCCCGCAAGGGCGCACGGGGCAAAGGGCGTCCTTATCTCTCGATTGAGCGGTTTCGGACTCGAAGGAGGCCAGGGTCCAGCTCGGCGGGCTTGGCCGTCTCGGCTCCAGGACCGTGGCGGGAGGCCCCGGGCCCTTCCCGGTGGGGAAGGAGGACAGGCGGTTCAGCGGCCTTACGGTGTCGGCGTGGGTTCAGGAGGCGCGGGAGTGGGTTCCCCCAGGGCACCGCACTGTTCCAGCCCGGTCCGGGCGTTGAACACGGCGATTTCATCCCCCGGTACGCTCTTGAGGATTTCCAGGAATATGGGGATGGCTTCTTGGCAGCGGCCCAGCTTGACCAGGGCCAGGCCGTAGGTGAAGTAGAATTCCGCCGCGCGGGTGCCGTATTCCAGGGGCATTTTGGTGAAAGTGTAACCATCCGGCGAGGTACCGCCTTTGACCACCAGGGCGAGCTGGGTGACGGCATCCTCCAGACGCTGGTTTTTGTACAGCATGACGCCCAGGTTTCCCCGTAGCAGCGGGTCGTTGGGAGCCTCTTCCACCGCGGTTTGGGCGTATTGCAGTGCTGCGCCAAACTGGCCCACCGTCGCGTAAGTGCGGGAAATCAGATAATCAGGAAAAGGGTCCGAAGGATTGAGGGCATTGGCTTCCAGCATGGCCGCGATGGCGTCTTGGGGGCGGTTCAGGATGCGGTACAGCAGGCCCAGTTGCAGGTGCAGGTCGGGGATGTACTTGTTGATGGACAGGGCGGTTTTGTATTCCGCGATGGCGTCCTCGTAGTTCCCGGTGACGTAGAGCACGTACCCCCGGGCCCGATGGGCTTCCAGCAGGCCGGGATCCAGTTGCAGGGCTTTCCGGGAGGCCGACCCCGCCTCCGCATACAGGGCCTGGTCGGCCAGTACCTCCGCGTAGAGGGCCCAGGCGTAGGCGTTGTTGGGGTCCAGGTCCAGGGCTCGTTGCAAGTAGGCCAGTCCGTCGGCCGTGCGGTCCATTTGGTGAAAGAGCCAGCCCCGCAGGGCCAGGGCTTCCGGATAGTCGGGGTTCAACAGGAGCGCGTTTTCCACGCTGGTCAGCGCTGCCTCGTGGCGGCCCACCAGGGCCTGCATGCGGGCCAGTTCCCAGTGCCAGGAGGCCTTTTTCGGGCTGAGGAGGATGGCCTTCTGGTAATTCCGCAGCGCGGCTTCAATGCGCCCTTCCTGGAACAGTGTCCGGGCCTGCTCCACCAGCACGTCCGGTGGCGGCGTGGGCGTGGGCGTGGGTTCGGCTGCCGCCTGGATGCTGGGCAGTACGAATTGTTGGGTGTAGATGACCGCCACCAGCAGGAAGAGCAGCCCCAGGATGCGCTCCCAGGGCCATCGGCGGCGGGGAGGACGACGCATCGTCCACCGAGAAGGACGTACTTCCATTGAAGGTCCGCCTCCTGATGTCGCAAAACCCTTTGCCCTCCAGAGGATTGGGCCTCCGAGGGCGACCCTTGAGGGACCGGTGACGCGGTCGAAATTCCACCTCCGCGCCCGCATCATTCCTTGGGCGCGGGGCCGCTTTCATTATAGGGAGGGGAGCCGGAAGGGGAAGAGGGTTTCCGGGTGGGTTTGGTAGGTTGAGACCGGGGAGGGACCAGACCTCGGGCCTCTAATTGATCCATGAGTCGTGCGGCCCGAGTGTAGCCAATACCCAGCCGGCGCTGCAACAGGGTGATGGACGCCCGCCCTTCCTGTTGGATGACCCGCGCGGCCGCGTCCAGGAGCGGGTCGGGAGGATGGGCCTCCGCGGCCAGCCGTTTGAGGGGGATGTGTTCCTCCGGCGCGTCCGCGGTCACGTATTGAGGCGCGGCCTGGGCCCGCCAGTGCTGGATGACCCGTTGCACTTCGCTTTCGGTCACGTAGGAGCCCTGGACCCGAAGGGGTTCCGGCGCGTCGGGGGGCAGGAAG
>WFVP01000441.1 GCA_015491595.1 Anaerolineales bacterium | reverse complement strand
TTGTGCGTCGCGCGGTGGCAACGTCGTATTGGGGGAATACAGGTCGGGTCATAGGCCATCTCTCCTCCGGGGTTTGCTCGCCAGGAACGGGGGATAGTATACTTGAGCCAGACCCCTTTCGTGGAGGCTTTCCCATGACCCTGGTCCTCTCAGACCGCTTGAAGGAAAGCATCGCCCGGGTCTTCGGAGAGTCCCTCTCCCCCTGGGAAGCCGTGGCCCGCATCGTGGAGGACATACGACAGCGGGGCGATGCCGCGCTTCGGGAGTGGACCCGGCGCCTGGACGGCCTGGACCTGACGACCTTCCAGATCCCACCCGAAGCCCTGCATCGTGCGCTCGAGGCGCTGGACCCCGCCTTGCGGCAGGCCCTGGAACACGCCGCGCGGCGCATTGAAGCCTTCCACCGCCGTCAACCCCTGACCTCCTGGTTCACCCAGGACCTGGGTGGCGTGCTGGGGCACCTGGTTCGTCCCCTGGAGCGGGTGGGTTGTTACGTTCCCGGCGGCTCTGCTCCTCTACCCTCCACCGTGCTCATGAGCGTCATCCCGGCCAAGGTGGCGGGTGTGGAGCATGTAGTCGTGGTCACACCTCCCCATCGGGCTTTTGCCCACCTGGAGGTACCCGTCGCGCCCGTGCTCCTGGCCGCGTGCGCCATTGCCGGTGTGGACGCCGTGTATACCGTGGGCGGTGCACAGGCCATCGCCGCACTGGCTTACGGTACCGAAAGCATCCCGCGCGTGGACAAAATCGTGGGCCCTGGCAACATCTTCGTGACCCTGGCCAAGAAAATGGTCTTCGGCGCCGTGGGCATCGACGGTCTGGCCGGCCCCACGGAGACGGTCATCGTGGCCGACGAAACCGCGCGGGCCGATTGGGTGGCCGCGGACCTGCTGGCCCAGGCGGAACACGACCCCCTGGCCGCGGCCATTTTGCTCACCCCGTCCGCCGAGCTCATCCACCGGGTCCAGCAGGAAATCGCAAGCCAACTGCCTTCCCGGACGCGTCGGGACATCCTGGAGGTGTCTTTACGGGAACGAAGCGGCGCCGTACTCACCCGAGACCTGGAAGAAGCCTTAGAACTGGCCAATGAGTACGCGCCCGAGCACCTGGCTCTGGCCGTCCGGGACCCCTGGGCATGGGTGAGCCGTGTACGCCATGCAGGCTGTGTCTTCCTGGGCGAACATTCCTTTGAGGTCCTGGGAGATTATCTGGCCGGACCCAATCACATCCTGCCCACGGGTGGCACGGCCCGCTTTGCCTCCGGATTGCACGTGGGGGATTTCGTCAAATGGATGGGACTGGTGGCCCTGGACCCGACCACCGCCCGGGACCTGGCTGCCGCGGCCGCCACCTTGGCCCGGGCCGAAGGGCTGGACGCCCACGCGCACGCGGCCGAACGGCGGCGGTAGCGAGCAAGCGGTCCGCCCCTCAAGTCGTCCAGGCCCAGAGGCCCCAAAGGAGCACCATCAGACCCCCGACGGCCACCCGGGCCACCACGGCCCAGCCCCAACCGATGGCCAGGCCCTTCAAGGCCGACCAGGTCTGGTCCAGGTCCCGACGTCGGTAGTACTCCACCAGAAAGAGCACGGCAGGCGCGGCCACGAATCCCCCGAAGGGCGGGAAGAGGAAGGTCGCCACCAATCCCGCGAGCAGGGCCAGCAGGATGCCCTTCCACGAGGCGCCACCTTTGGCCGCTCCCATGCCCACCGCCACGTTGTCCACCAGCATGCCCACGATAGCCAGCAGGGTCAACACCCCGAAGAAAACCAAATTCCAGCCCTGCCATCCCACCAGGAGCAAATACCCCAGGGCGATGAGCCACAGGACGATGAACCCAGGGAACAGGGGAATGACCAGCCCCAGGGTGGTGAGGGCCATGAGCAGGAACAGGGCGCATTCCAGCCAGAACTCCCAGGAGGTCTCCATACGTCCCTATGCTCCTTTCTGGGGGATGGCCACCAGGAGAATGCGCTTTTTGCCCCAGCCGTACAGCACATGTCGCCGCGCGCCGCGCCGGGCCCGCCAGGCGCTCCAGCGCACCGTCCAATCAAAGGTGGGCAGGCGGAGCCAGATACGGTTCAGCGCCGGGGGATGCCAGAACCGAAAGAGATGCAGTTCGAACCCGTTGCGCCGGAAAAAAGCCTCCCAATCTCGATACCGATATTCGTGTTCCCCGAAATCCCGTCGGGTGAAGGGCTGGTCCAAGGGAATGCCGTATTTCCGCTTGAGGTTCTCGTTGAGCTCCTGGTCCAGCATGGCGTTGAGCTGGTCGTCGGTGTAGAAGTCCGGCCATCCCCGGTCCACCGCAATCAACGCGCCTCGCGGGTGGAGCACCCGTCGGGCTTCCTGCAGTGTGACGTCCAAATCTTCCGAATGGTGCAGGGAGTCCAGGGAAAGCACCAAACCCACGCTGGCATCGGGAAGCCGGAGGCGGTTGAAGTCCCCCACGACCCGCACGATTTTCTGGGTCTCGGCCTGGAACTGCTGGAAGGTCAAAGGCATGATGTGGTCCACGAAGCCCTCGGAAAACTCCACCGCGTACACCTTGTGCACGAAGGGATAACGGGAGAGAATGGCCGCACCCACGCCGGTTCCCGAGCCCAAATCCACGGCCATGCCCTCGGGCCTTCGGCCCAGATGGTCCAGGAACCGGAGCGCTCCATGGATGAGGTGGGAGAAGTATTCGAAATCCCGCACGGCCTGACCGTGCACGGTCTTCAAATCCTTGCGGTACGCCTCGATTTCCCGCTTTTCCCAGGCCGCGCGGCGGTCCATGGCCTCTTGGGCCACCTTGCGGGCCCAGGGACTTAAAGGCCATACTTCTTTGGGGGTCTCCTGCGCCACCACCATGGTCTTCCCCCTGGGTCACGCGGACGCCGGAATCACATCCACGCCCATGTAGGGGCGCAGCACTTCCGGCACCACAATGGAGCCGTCGGCGCGCTGGTAGTTCTCCACAATGGCGATGTACACCCGGGGGATGCCCAAGCCAGAGCCGTTCAGGGTGTGCACGAACTGGGGACGGCCGCCGTCCTTGGGACGGTAACGGATGTTGGCCCGTCGGGCCTGGAAATCGCCCACATTGGATACCGAGGACACCTCCAGCCACTCACCCACGCCCGCGGCCCACACTTCAATGTCGTAGGTCTTGCGCGCTGCGAAGCCCAGGTCGCCTGTGCACAGTTGGACGACCCGATAAGGCAACCCCAGAAGCTCGCAGGTTTCCTCGGCATCCCGGAGCATCTTCTGTAATTCGGCTTCCGATTGCTCGGGGGTGGTGTAGGCGTACATCTCCACCTTGTCGAACTGGTGGAGGCGCTTCATCCCCCGCACGTCTCGACCCGCCGCGGCCTTTTCCCGCCGGAAACAGGGGGTGTACGCGGTGTACCGCAACGGCAGGTCTTCCTCTTGCAGAATTTCGTCCATGTGCAACGCGGTCAGAGGCACTTCCGCGGTGGGTACCCACCAGTAGTCCTCCTCCGCGTCGTGATACAGGTTGTCCCGGAACTTGGGCAACTGGCCCGAAGCGAAAATGACCCGCTCCCGGACCATGAAGGGAGGGTAGACCTCCTGATAGCCGTGCTTCTGGGTGTGCAAATCCAGCATCCACTGGATGAGGGCCCGCTGAAGTTTGGCGCCCCAGCCCCGCAGGACGAAGAACCGAGTCCCGCTCATCTTCACGCCCCGCTGGAAGTCAATGAGCCCGATTTCCGGTCCCAGGTCCCAGTGAGGCTTGGGGGTGAAATCGAATTCGGGGAGGTCACCCCATTGCTTGACCACGACATTCTGGGACTCGTCTTCGCCCACGGGCACGTCGGGGTCGGGCAGGTTGGGAATCCAGGAGAGGCGCTCCCACAAACGGTCCTCCGCCTCCCGTAACCGGGCTTCCAGGGCCTTGAGGCGCTCGCCCAGTTCTCGCATGGCCTGGATTTTGGCTTCGCGTTCCTGGGGGTCCTGAATCTTGGGGATGCGCTTGGAGACCCGGTTGCGCTCGGCC
>WFVP01000440.1 GCA_015491595.1 Anaerolineales bacterium | reverse complement strand
TTCCTCTTCCGTTGAATCTCCTGCCTGTATTGTACAGGACGCTGCCGCAAGTTCCGGCGGTTGAACTGCCCGTCTTGCCGTCCGGCCTTGGGACGTGGGAAGCAAAAAGAGGCAGCGGTCGAACCGCTGCCTCTTGGTTGCAGGGTTTCGAGATGGGGGGCGCGATTAGCCCGCGGTCACTGCCTGACCGATGAGGTAGAGGGCCGGGTAGAAGAAGACCCACACCAGGTCCACGAAGTGCCAGTACACCGCACAGGCCTCCACGCCCCAGTAACGTTCGGGAGAGAAGTGCCCCTTGCGGCCCAGGTTCCAGATGATGAGGATGAAGATGATCCCGGTGAGCACGTGGAAGGCATGGAACCCGGTCATGCCGTAGAGCACCGCGCCGAAGGCGCCATCGGAGGGGAGGATGTGGGGACCCTCGGGCAGGAACAGGCCCCACTCGAAGCCCACCACTCCCAGAAGGAAAGCGGTGCCCAGGCCCGCGGTGATGAGCAGCGAGCGGAGGAACTCCTTACGGTCTCCCACCGAGATGGCCGTCTCCGCGCGATTCATGAAGAAACTGCTCACCAGCAGCACCGAGGTCAGGATGAGGCCCAGGGTCTGGTCCAGCTCAGGCCGGGTGTTGCCCCACAAGTAGAAGCGCGCGGCGAACAGGCCCGCGAACATGAAGCTCTCGGAGACCAGAAACATCCACAGGCCCCAGCGGTTCAGGCGAAGGCGCTGGGCGTAGGTCAATTCCTCGGCGTGTTCCAGGTGTTCCACGTGGCTCATCGGGACCCTCCTTCTTCACCCCAGAGGTGGGAAAAGTGCATGTAGTACTCCAGAATGAGGGCCGCCTTGAACACGGCCACCAGGAGCAAAGGCACGGCCAAGCCGCCGACCTGGGCCAATCCGTACTCGATGAGGGTGAGGATAGCCAGGCCGATGAGCACAATCACACCGATGCGATAGGCGGATTTCATGTCCGTTTCCTCCCAAAACCAGGATGACCTCAGTCGGTGGCGCTGCCTGAGGCGAAGACCACGTACGGCTCAGGACGCCCGTAATCGTACGGGTTGCTGACCACCACCAAAGGACGGTCGTAGTTGTACTCGGGTACCGGCGAGGGGAGCTGGAACTCCGGCGAACGGGACTTCCAGGGGTTGGCCTCGGCCACCGGTCCCTTGACCGCGCTCCACACGATGTTCACCACGAAGATGGTCATGGCCACGAAAATCACGATGCCCGCCACCGTGGTCACCATGTGGAAGGGTTCGATGCCCAACGCGGGGTCGTAATCCACGATGCGGCGGCGCATCCCCCATAGTCCCGCCATCATCTGGCTCAAGGACATGGCCCAGAAGGCCGGGGTCATGAGCCAGAAGTGGAGCTTGCCCAGTTTCTCGTTGTACATGCGTCCGGTGACCTTGGGGAACCAGTAGTACACCGCGGCGATGTAGGGGTAGAAGAAGCCGCCGAACATGGTGGCGTGGAAGTGCCCCACAATCCAGTAGGTGTCGTGCAGGAACAGGTCCGTGGTCACCGTGCCGTTGGGCGGGCCACTGAGGCCGCCGATGAGGAAGATGGACAGCGCACCCATGACGAAGAGCATGGGCGTGGGGAAGGTGAGCTTCCCTCCCCACAGCGTGGCCAGCCAGTTGAAGAACTTGATGCCCGTGGGCACCGCGACCAGCAGGGTGGTCCACATCATGGTCACCCGCATGATGTCGCTCATGCCCGAGGTGAACATGTGGTGGCCCCAAACCAGGAAGCCCACCAGCGCGATGGCCATGGACGCCATGGCCACCCACTTGTACCCGAACAAAGGCTTGCGCGCGAAGACCGGGAGCAACTCACTGATGATGCCCAACCCGGGCAACACGAAGACGTACACGGCCGGGTGGGAATAGAACCAGAAGAGATGCTGGAACAGAAGCGGGTTCCCCGGAGGGGCACCCAGGGCTTTCGCGTGTTCCGTCAAAATGGGCGAGAAGAAGTGCATATCGAACGTGCGCTCCAGGACCACCAATACGAAGGACAAACCGATGAGCTGGGTGGCCGTTAGCGCAATGAGGGAAGTGGCCAGCATGGACCACACGAAGATGGGCATGCGGAAGAGGGTCATGCCCTTGGCGCGCATCCCCAGCGCGGTGGCGATGATGTTCACCGCGCCCAGGATGGACGAGAGACCCACGAAGAACACGCCCAGGTAGAAGAGGTCCACACCCGCCAGGGAGAAGACACCCAGGGGCGGATATCCCGTCCACCCGGTGTCCCAGCCGAAGAACAGGGCCAGGACCACCAACACCACGCCCGGGATGTTAATCCAGAACGCGAAGGCGTTGAGCCGGGGGAAGGCCATGTCGCGCGCGCCCACCATCAAGGGGACCAGGTAGTTGGCCATCCCACCGACGCCCAACAGGATGGCGGCAATCATGACGATGCCGTGCCACCCGATGAGGGTGTTGAACCGGTTGGGGTCCAGGAAATCGATGCCGGGCTTGGTCAGCTCGATGCGGAAGATGACCGCCACCAGACCCGCCAGGCCGATGAGGATGATGCTGGTCGCGCCGTACTGAATGCCGATGACCTTGTGGTTGTAATCCACGCTCAGGTAGCGCCACCACTTGGGGCGCCCTTCAGGCGGTCCGTGGCGCATGGGCGCCGGCTGACCCATGGCTTCCTTCAACCAATCGGAGACCATGCCCGAGGCCAGCATGAACCCCAGCACGCTGACCACCGCGCCGGACACCAGGGCTGGCTGCTGGGAAGCCGCCCAGGAGGCGTCCAGTCCCAGCAAGGAACGGCCCAACAACACCAGGGCAATGCCCAGCAAAAAGCCCACGGCCTGGCCCAGCAGGCCCCGCACCAAACCGGTGCTCAGAACATGCATCATGGATCACCTCCCCAATCACTTCTCCAGGGTTTTCAGGAACGCGATAATGGCGTCCACCTCTTCATCCGAAAGCCGGTCCGGGCCAAAGGGCGGCATGATGGGCTGGAAGCCTTCCACCACCTTGGCCTGGGGCTCCCGGATGGACTCGCGAATGTAATCCTCGTCCACGGTCGCCGTGGTCCCATCGGTGAAGGTCACCTCGCGTCCGAAGATACCCAGGAACGTAGGACCGACCCGCTGCGAACCGTCCAAGGAATGGCAAGACGCACAGTACTGGGAGACCAGTTTCTCACCCAAGGCCACCGGGTCGGCCGGCGGCATTTGCTCCGCCACCCAGGCTTCGAAGGCCTCGGGGCTCACCACCCGAACCGGGGCCCGCATGGTCGCGTGGCCCACACCGCACAGCTCGGCACACCGGAGTTTGAACTCGCCCTCCTGGGTGGGGGTGATGTAGACGTAGGTGGTCAAACCCGGGACCAGGTCCTCCTTCACCCGCCATTCGGGCACCCAAAAACTGTGGATGACGTCCACGGATTGAAGCTCGAACTTGATGCGCTTCCCCGTGGGGACCACCAGCTCTGCGGACTTGATGCCGTAGTCGGGATATTCAAAAATCCAGGCAAACTGCTGACCGGTGACTTTGACCACCATGTCGTAATCGGGCCGGCGCATCCAGAAGAAATCCCGCGTGGTCACCGCGCTCAACCCCAGGACGATGAGGAGAGGAATCACCGTCCAGGTGATTTCCAGAGTGGGGTTGCCGTGGATGTATTCCCCGGCTTCCTCTTCGTCCCCGCGGCGACGGAAGACCAGAACGGCGTAAACGGCCAGTCCGACGACCAGGGAGAAAATGGCCGCAATGAGGAAGAACTGGAAACGCAGGAGCTGGTCAATGCGCGTCCCCTCCTGGCTGGCCAGGGGCGGAACGAACACCTCAAAGCCCGTGTAGACCAGATAACCCAAACCCCCGGCCAGTATCAGCACAAGGATTACGGCACGCATCAGGTGTCGTTTCATCGGGCCCAACCTCCCTTTCGCGCAATCATGGATGGTTCTTTGAGAAAAACCCCGAACTCCCCGTCGGGTTACACTGATGACGGCCCCATTGTAGCACAGATTACAAATCTTGCGAGTTTGGATTGGCCGGAAGGAGGAAGACCAGGCTCAGCGCACTGCGACGTAGGTCATATTGCCCACCTGCCGCACCAGTCCCTTGAGTTCCATCAGGATGAGGAGGGCGCTGACCTGCGCACTGGGCAACCCGGTACGGGCGCACAGGTCGTCCACGTGGAGAGGCTCTTGCAGGTTTTCCCACAACAGCCGCTCCATGGGGTCGTCCGGCAGGGTGAGGCGGGCCTGCTGGTGCTCCGGCACCAGGCGCAGGTCCAGCACCTGGGCCAGGTCCTGGGGCCGCCGCAAGAGGTGCGCGCCCTGCTGGATGAGGCGCAGGGTCCCCTGGCTCTGGGCGGCGTAAATCGAGCCCGGCACGGCGAAGACCTCCCGCCCCTGGTCCGCGGCAAAGGCCGCGGTGATGAGCGCGCCGCTGCGCTCCCCGGCCTCCACCACGACCACAGCCAGGCTCAGGCCAGAGATGATACGGTTACGCGCGGGGAAGTGCACCCCATCCGGCGGCGTGCCCGGAGGATAATCGCTTATCAGGGCCCCACTGGCCTCAATGCGCCGGGCCAGGGCGGCGTGTTCGGGCGGGTAGATGATGTCCGGCCCGCTGCCCAGCACGGCGATGGTCCGTCCGCCGGCCTTGAGCGCGGCTTCGTGTGCGTACCCGTCAATGCCCCGCGCCAGGCCGCTCACCACCGTCACCCGGTGCTGCACCAGGAAATCCACGATTTCCTCGGTCACCCGCCGCCCGTAGGTGGTGGCCTTGCGGGTCCCGACCACGGCCACGGCCCAGTCGTCCTGGGAAATCCAACGGCCTTTCATGTAAAGGACCGGGGGCGACTGGGAGATGTGTTTAAGCCGCGGGGGATAGTCGGGGTCCTCCCACGTGACCACCGCGATGCCCTTCTTCTCCCACTGTTCCAGCAGTGCCCGGGGGTCCACCTGCTGGCGGGTTGCCAGGAACTCCTCCAGGGCCTGCCCCGTCACCCCCACCTGTTCCAGCTCCTTAGGGGACGCCCGCCAGGCTTCCTGGGCCGACCCGAAATGGTCCAGGAGACGGCGGAACCGCACCGGGCCGATGCCTTTCACCCGATGCAGACCTACCCAGGCGGCACGCTCTTCGAAGGTAAGGGCCATAGACACCGTCCTCGTGATGCGAGATACGGACGAACCGCGTCCTCGTCTACGGCTCGGCCTCCAGCCGAACCCCTTCGACGAATAAGTGTACCCGATGCAACGGGGGTCCTGCCGTGTACAGGTACACCTCCACGTCTTGCACGGTCTCCTCGGGGAAGGGGCCTTCCCAGGTCCAAGCCCGGGCCGCGGCCACCCGGCCTCGACCGTCCACACCCCAGGCCACCAGCCGCACCCAGGACGCCTCCTCCTGGGTCTGCCAGGCGGTGGTGATGCGCACCCAACGGCCCCCCGGACCCCAAGTATACGCGGGGTCCTCCAGAGTCACGGGCGGAAAACGGCGCGCCCGGGCCTTCTTGTTCAAAGGCAGGGCCCGATACAGGGTCACTCGGGTCTGCCACCGCTCGGACCACGGGGACGGGAAATAGGCCACCAGGGGCAGGATTTGCCCCGGAGGCAGGTGAAAGGCCAGGGCCGTCATGTTGGCCTGACGCAGGGCCGGGGTAGCCTCTTCTCCCCAGG
>WFVP01000439.1 GCA_015491595.1 Anaerolineales bacterium | reverse complement strand
TTCCTGGTCTTCGTCCCGGACAAGTTGCAGGAAGATGTCCTCCAGGCTCAGGGTTACGGCCCGGAGTTCCAGCAGGTCGTATCCGGCTTCCAGCACCGTACGGGCGACCTGGGGACGTAAGTCCACCTCGGCCTGGGTTTTGACCTCCAGGCCGTGGTCCTCCGAGGGCTCCACCGCGAGCACCCCCGGCAGGGCGGCCAGTTGCTCTTGCAGGGGCTGGAGTTCCTCCCGGCCGGCCACCTGCACGAAGATGCGCCGGGTCCCTTCCAGGCGTTCACCCAGGGCCTGGGTGGTGTCTTCGGCTACGATGCGGCCTTTGTGCAGGATGATGACCCGGCGGCATACCTGCTGCACTTCGGGAAGGATATGGGTGGACAGGAGCACCGTGCGCTCTTTGCCCAGTTCGGTGATGAGGCGGCGCACTTCGACCCGTTGCGCGGGGTCCAGGCCCAGGGTGGGCTCGTCCAGAATGAGGACCTCGGGGTCGTGCAGGATGGCCTGGGCCAGACCTACCCGCTGGCGCATGCCCTGGGACAGGGTGCCGATGAAACTCTCGGCACGGTCCAGGAGTTGCACCCGTTCCAGCACCTCATCCACCCGTTGCCGGAGCCGCGGCACCTGGCGCAGGCGTCCCATAAAGAGGAGATATTCCCGGACCCGCATGTCCTCGTAAAGGGCGATGCGTTCCGGCAGGTAACCAATGCGACGCCGCACTTCCAGGGGTTGTTCCAGGACATCGTAGCCCGCAATCCGAGCGGTGCCCTGGGAGGGAGCCAGATAAGTGGCCAGGATGCGCATGGTAGTGGTCTTGCCCGCGCCGTTGGGACCCAGGAAACCCACGATTTCCCCTTTGTCGGCGCGGAAACTCAGCCCCTGAATGGCCGGACGGGTCCCGTAGAACTTGGTGAGGTTGTATGCTTCAATCATGGCAAACAAAAAGGAAAGGCGGAATGTGCTCCCAAGTGCCGTGGTCTCGGTCTCTCTTATGGAACGTTTACAAAGTGCGCTGTTGTTATCATACGTGGCCGAAGGCAAAAGTCAACTGGCGTGCTGGACATGTTTTGTGAGAATTTGGTGGTTCGGAGGATATCTACTGTTTTCGAGATGGTCCTTATTTAAGGAAGACGACGGGGGGTTGGGACGTGCAAGGCGCCCAACCCCCTGAGGTTTTGTGGGAAGGGCCGGAGCCTCTACCCTTGCCCTTGCAGTTTGCGCCAATCGGCCAGAAAGCGCTCCAGGCCGATGTCGGTCAACGGGTGCCTGACGGCTTTGCGCAGGACCTGGGGCGGACAGGTGGCGATGTGGGCGCCTGCCTTGGCGGCTTCGACGATGTGGCGGGGATGGCGGATGGACGCGGCCAGGATTTGGGTGGTGATGTGGGGGTCGTTGCGGAAGACCGCGGCAATCTCCCGAATGAGGTCCATGCCCTCCCAGGAGATGTCGTCAATCCGTCCCAGGAAGGGACTGACGAAAGTCGCGCCGGCCAGGGCGGCGAACAGGGCCTGGTTGGGGTTGAAGATGAGGGTCATGTTGACCTTGATGCCCTCCGCGGCCAGTTGGCGGGTGGCGATGAGGCCGTCCTCCGTCATGGGAATCTTCACTACCACGTGTTCGTGCCAGGAGGCGTATTCCCGGGCCTCTCGCACCATGCCTTCCGCGTCGGTGCTCACCACCTCCATGCTCACCGGGCCCTGGACCAGCTCGCAAATCTGCACGATGACGTCCCGCACATTGGTGGCCGCGGCTTTGGCCAGCAGGGTGGGATTGGTGGTCACACCGGAAATGATGCCCCAGCGGTGGAGCTTACGAATTTCTTCAATCAGGGCCGTATCGACAAAAAGCTTCATGACCGCGCCTCCAGGTTGATCGAATTGGGTAAGGGGTGCTGGGGATTAGTATACCTGGCAAGCACGTTTTAGGGGTTCTCTGTTTCTCTTTTGTTTTCATGTTATACTCGTAATTGCCCAAGCTGGTAAATACTTGCATATTGGACGCGGAGGGGTAGGGGCGATGGGAGAACCCTCATTGGAAGTACGTATCCGCACTCTGACGCCCCTGTGGACGGGCGGCCTGGACGGCACTATGGACCGCATCCACGAAACGGGGCTCATCGGCTCCCTGCGCTGGTGGTACGAGGCCATCGTGCGGGGGCTGGGCGGGGAGGCGTGTGACCCGACTTCGGATGGCAAAAACGGGAGTCCCAAGCGCTGTCCCGATGATGATGGTCGATATTGTGATGTATGCGTGGTGTTTGGCGCGACGGGATTGCAACGGGCCTTCCGCCTGGAAGGACCGGTGTGGTGGAATGAAGAGCCAAGCAACAAGTTGGTGGTCAAAATGCGCAATCATCGTGGATGGCATTTAGGAAAGGCCTTCTTAGGAGAAGGG
>WFVP01000438.1 GCA_015491595.1 Anaerolineales bacterium | reverse complement strand
CCTGAAGGGCGCGTGATTCGCGTTATGGCCACCGCCGGCCACGTGGACCACGGCAAATCCACCCTGGTCGAGGCCCTGACTGGCACCCATCCCGACCGCCTGAAAGAGGAACGGGAGCGGGAAATGAGTATTGACCTGGGTTTTGCCTACCTCACTTTACCGGGGGGCATTGAGGTGGGCATTGTGGATGTGCCGGGTCATCGGGATTTCATCGCCAATATGCTGGCCGGGGTAGGGGGTGTGGATGCGGTGTTGTTGGTAGTGGCCGCCGACGAAGGCGTGATGCCTCAAACCCGGGAGCATGTGGACATCCTCGACTTGCTGGGAGTGTCCACCGGGCTGGTCGCCTTGACGAAAATTGACCTGGTGGACGACGAGGAATGGCTCGACTTGGTGGAGGACGAGGTGCGGGCCTTACTGCAACCGACATCCCTGGCGCAGGCCCCCATTGTACGGGTTTCGGCCCGCACGGGTCAGGGACTGGAGGCCCTGCGCAGGGCTTTGGTCGAGCAACTGGCCCGCGTGCCAAAGCGTCCCGACTTAGGTCGCCCTCGCCTTCCCATTGACCGGGCGTTTACCCTGGTAGGGTTTGGCACGGTGGTGACCGGAACCCTGATGGATGGCGCATTTTCCCTGGGTGAAGAGGTGGAAATTCTTCCCCAAGGCCTGCGAGCCCGCATTCGTGGTATTCAGACCCATCGCCAGCCCCGGGAACAAGCCCGGCCGGGTGCGCGTACGGCCCTCAATCTGAGCGGTGTGGCGAAAGAGGACCTGGTCAGGGGCGACGTGGTCGTCCGACCGGGCACCTATCGCCCGACCCGTCGCGTGGATGTACATTTGCGTGTCCTGCCTCAAGCCCCGGTGCCCCTTCGCCACAACCAGTGGCTCAAACTGTACGTGTGGACCTCGGAGGTCATGGCCCGGTTGCGCCTGTTGGGGGCGGAGGAGCTGGCTCCCGGGACTTCAGGGTGGGCCCAGCTGGAACTACGAGAGCCCATTGTGGTGACGTATGGCGACCGTTTCATTCTGCGACGTCCTTCCCCGGAAGCCACGGTAGCCGGTGGAATGGTGCTGGACGCCCACCCCCGGGTACGATACCGGCGTTGGGATAAGAAAGCCCTGGCCCGCATGGCCGCGCTTTACCATGGTGATGTCGAAGCCGTGGTGAAGATGCTCTTGGAGGAACGGGGCTTTGCGCGTAAGGAGGACCTCGATTTCCTGACCTTACCCCGGGAAGCGGTGGAAGACGCGCTGAAGAGGGGGGAGGACGCGGGCTGGGCGCGGCGCATTGGAACGGGAACCGAGGTGTATTGGCTTCATCTTGAGGCTCCGAATACCTGGCGCCAAAAGGCCCTCGAATGGGTGCAGGGCTATCACCTCCGATATCCCATGCGCCGCAGTATGCCCCTGGCCGAACTCCAGGCCCGCATGGGCCTTCCCCGGCCGTTGTTCGAGCGCTGGATTCAGGAAGAGGTCCAGGGTGGGCATCTCGTCTTGCATGGCGAACGCGTGGCTCTGCCCGGCCATCAACCGTACTTTCCCGCTTCCGTCCAACCTCGGGTGGAGGCCCTGTTAGCACGTTTCCGGGAAGAGGCCCGCCCTCCGACCGTTCGAGAGTGCATCGAGGCTGTGGGAGAGGAGGCCTATCAGGCCCTGGTGGAGTTGGGTCGGCTGGTTCCCCTGAACGAGAAATACGTGCTGGACCGGGAGACCTATGAGGCCTGGTTGGCCAAAACCCGAGAATTCTTCCAGGAACATGGACAACTGACCGTTGCCCAGGTGCGGGACTTGTTGTCCTCGTCCCGTCGCCTGGTGGTGGCCTTTTTGGAGCACCTGGACGCGCGGGGGTTCACACGACGGGAAGGCGATGTTCGCCGTTGGATAAAGCCTTGAAACGGAGAGGAGGCGCTCTGTGGACGTGCTTACCGAATTCGCTCCCTGGTGGCAGTTTGGCGCCGCCTTGCTGATTGGCGCTTTGTTGGGCTTAGAGCGGGAGTTCGTGCAACAGAAGGAAGGGGTTTTCGAGTTCGCGGGTGTGCGCACCTTTTCCCTCATTACCTTGTTGGGTGCGGTGGCCGCGTACATGGAGCAATATTGGGGCCCCTGGACGAGCCTGGTGGTCTTCTGCGGATTGGTCTTGCTGTCCATCGCGGGTTACTGGGGCGCGTTGTGGATTACCCGGGAAGCCGGAGGAATTACCACCGAAGTCGCCGCCCTGTTGGCTTACCTGCTGGGGGCCCTGGTGATGAAGGGGCACCTGGACGTGGCCGCAGCCCTTGGTGTGGTGACGGCGTTGGTGCTGGCCTTTAAGGCGGAATTGCATGGATTCATCCGGCGGATGTCCGTGGAGGACATCCGCATCACCCTTCAATTCGCCCTGGTTTCGGCTGTTATCCTCCCCCTGTTGCCCAACCGGACCGTGGACCCCTGGGACATGGTCAATCCCTTCCAGATTTGGATGATGGTGGTGCTGATTTCGGGGGTGGGATTTGTCGGCTACGTATTGATGAAGTGGTTGGGACCGGGCCGGGGAAGCCGCTGGACCGGAGCCATCGGCGGCCTGGTCAGCAGCACAGCGGTGACCTTGAGTATGGCAGCGCGCAGCCGTGAGGCGCCGGCTCATTCCCTGTACTACGCCCAGAGCGTGCTTCTGGCGGCCAGCATCATGCTTCCGCGCATCGTCTTTCTGGCCGCGGTTGTGTACCCCGAGTTGGTCCCCTGGCTTGTACCGCCCCTGGGCCTGATGTTCGTCGTGGGACTCGCCTGGGTGCTGTATTTCGAGCGGCAACTCCGGGGAAAGGTGCAAAATGGAGACGATGGCCTGAGTATTGAACACCCTCTGGCAATGAGCACGGCCATTAAATTCGGCCTGGCCTTTGCCGTGGTCAAAATCGGGGTGAAGGTGCTGGAGCATTGGTTCGGTTCCTCCGGCGTTTACCTGGCCAGCACCATTGCAGGGCTCACCGATGTGGATGCCATTACCCTGTCCGTGGCCCAGTTGGCTGCCGAGGAGACCCTGGTCCTCTCGGTCGCGGTGATGGCCATTCTTCTGGCCGCGGTGACGAATACCCTGGTCAAGGGGCTCATCGCACGCATGTCGGGGTCCAGGGAGTTGGGCCGGGCCCTCTGGCGGGCCTTCGTTTCGATGGCCGTGGTGGGTATTGTGGGCGGTTGGGTTGTGTTTCGTTGGTTGGGCCGTTCGTTTTGAGGTATTGACGTCATGCCAGATTGGCTTGAGGTTGTTCTCATTTTCGTCGTAATCTATGCTTCCCTCTTTCTGGTCGCCTGGTTTCTCGCACGAGACAGGCTATCGCCCAGGGCCACCTTCCTGGGGTGGGCGGCGGTTGCGGTGGCAGGGTTCAGTGTACTGTGGTCACTATGGTACGAAACTGTGTTCCCCTATTTCCGTGCCCACCGTTGGATGGCGCTCGTCTTGGCCATGATGCAGCCGCTCGTGATGGGCGGCGGGGTGGCGCTGGCTTTTTATGGCGCCCTTCGATTTCTCCGCGCGTGGGCCAAATTCATGTCATGGGAACCGGCCAGGGTCGTTTCGCCTCTATCGCAGGGTATCCAGGAGGAACATCCCTACCTGAAGGTTATCCGTCGTCAACCAACCCTTGGTCAACGTCTTCGACTGGCCGGGGAGTTGATTTTGATGTTGCTCGTGTTACCGGGGCTGGGTCGATTGCTCATGGGGCTTGGATGCACAATTGGCGCCGGTCAGGTTTTGGAGCCCGACCCGAGCATGGTTCCTGACGAGCGTTTGGTCGTGCTATCCGCTGTTTTCCTCGCGGTGGGTGGATTTCAGGAAATGGCAGCCAAAACGCTCAGAGAGCGGAGAGAGCGGTTTGCGAGAGGGATGTATCAGGCGGCTGACCAAATCGAACGTATGCATCGGTGAACCCACGGCATGATGTTGCGACGTTTTATCCGGCCCCTTTTCCTTGCCTGGATGGTGGGATTGCTCCTGTTGGTCTGGGGAGCCCAGCGTCCGTTACCTCTCTCGCTGGTTCAGGCCCTGTTGCGTCATGTATGGGTCCTGGTGACCGTCGGGGGCATGTTGCTGGTGGGATGGGTGGCGGGATGGGGATTGGAGCGGTGGTTGTCCTGGCCCCCTTTGCCGGCTGGGGTTCGCTTTCTCTATCGGACTTTCGTGGGCATGGCCTTTTGGTCGTGGTTGGCCCTGCTTCTGGCCATCCTGGGCTGGGTGACCCGTCCCGTGCTGGTGGGGTTGTGGACGATGGCGCTCGTGGGGGCAGGTTGGGTGATGAGAACCCATTCCTCCCATTTCCGACGCGACATAACGGCGGTGGTTCGTTCGGTGCCCTGGTTTCTGCTCCCTTTCCTGGGGCTCATCCTCCTTCTGGCCCTGTTGCCTCCCGCTTCTTTTGACGCGCTCATGTACCATTTGGCCCTGCCGGAATGGCTGTTGCAGCAGGGCCGCCTGGTCCCCATTCCCATTGCCCACTTCTGGAACCCCGGCCTGGTCGATTACCTCAATCTCTGGCCTCTGGCCCTGGGCGCGGAGAGCGGGGCCAAAATCCTGCACGCGTTTTGGACCCTGGGGGCCCTCCTGCTCGTCTTTCATTGGGCGCGCGAGGTGTTCGGACCCTTTCCCGCCCGGTACGCCCTCTTGCTTTTGCTGACCATGCCCTCTCTGCCCCTGCTGGCCTCCTGGGCGTACACGGATTACGCGCTGGTCTTTTACGTTTTGGCCGCGCTGTACGCCCTGTATCGGGTCCATCGGGTAGGGAAGGAGGATGGCCGTTTCGCGGCCCTGGCCGGTCTCGCCGCGGGTTTGGCCCTGAGTATCAAGTACACAGCCGTGGCCTTACCGGTAGCCGGGATGGTGAGCCTCCTTTTGGGGAGCCGTCGGACGCGATGGCATCGGGTCAGGGTCTTTCTGATTGGGGCGTTCGGGGTGGCGGCACCGTGGTATGTACGCAACGCCGTGTACATGGGCAATCCCGTTTTCCCTTTCTTTTTCGGGGGACGTTTTTGGGACGAATTTCTGGTGGCCTGGTACGGTCGCGGGGGAACGGGCTTGGGCCTGCGCCTGGAGGCGTGGCTCTGGCTTCCCTTCCGCACGATTTTGGCTTACGGCGACCTGTCCTACGTGGATGCTCGCATCGGTCCCTGGTGGCTCATCTTGATTCCATGGGTGGCCTTCTGGTGGCCCCGTTGGGGGCGTCGAGGTCCATGGGCGGCTTACCGGAAAGCGGCCTTCCCCTTCATCCTCCTGGCGTCTTTTCTTTGGCTCTTCGGTGTGGCCTGGTCCTCGTTGCTCTTCCAGGTCCGACTGCTGTACCCCGTGCTTTTCCCCCTGGCGCCGGCTTTGGGCTTCGTCGTACATGGGTTGCGGGTGTGGCATGGGAGAGGACATGTTCCCTGGCGTCGCCTGGTTCGGGGACTGATGGCCCTGAGCGCGTTGGTGGTTCTGGTGGAACAGACGCTCTCCTGGGTGCAATGGGATGGACCGGATTTCCTTGTGGGTCAGGTTTCACGACAGGCCTTTTACGAACGGCATCTTCCCCTGTATGTGGAATACCTGGATTTGGTCCACCAGGCCCCTATGGAGGCCCGTATCCTGGCCCTGTACGAGGCCCGGCGTTATGGCGTTCGCCGGGAACTCCTTCCCGATACCCTGTTGGTCCATTTCCCCCATGCCTTGTACCGATACGGTACCGTTGAGGCCGCTGTGCAGGCATGGGCCGCGCAGGGATATACCCACCTTTTGGTCTTTCGTCGAGGAGCGGAGATTCTTTTCCAGGCCGATCCCGCGGTTTATACTCAAGAACAGCGTCAAGCCCTGGACGCCCTGCAACGTCTCCTTCCCCTGGTCGCGGAATCGTCGTCTGGTGCCTACGCCCTGTATCTTCTCCCTACAGGAGCCGAACCATGAGCATGAAGTTTGATGTCACCTTCCTGGCACCGCCTTTATCGGAAATGTCGCGTCTGGCCCGTGCGGCCGAGGACTTGGGATTCGATGGCCTGTGGGTTTCGGAGACCAAAGCCGACCCGTTCCTGGCCATGGCCCTGGCGGCGCGGGCGACCACCCGTTTGGATTTGGGTACCGGCATCGCCGTGGCCTTTGCCCGCAGCCCGACGGTCCTGGCTTACACCGCCTGGGGCTTGCAGGAACTTTCCCGGGGGCGCTTCCTGCTGGGCCTGGGCAGTCAGGTGCGGGGCCATATCGAGCGCCGGTTTGGTATGAAATGGGACCGTCCCTTGCGCCGAATGCGGGAAACGGTGGAGGCCATTCGCGCGGTGTGGCGCACCTGGCAAACGGGGGAGCCTTTGCGCTATCGCGGGGAGATTTTCCGTCTGTCCTTGATGACCCCCTTTTTCCAGCCGGACCCCCTGCCCTATCCGCCCCCGCCCATTCTGATTTCCGCGGTCAACCGCGGCATGTTGCGCGTGGCCGGTCGGGTGGCCGATGGGGTCGTCTTCCATGCCTTGCACACCGTGCGTTACCTGCGGGAGTACGCCTGGCCCCATCTGCAGGAGGGGTTGCAGGCTTCGGGGCGCTCCCGGTCGGATTTTACCGCCCTCATCAGCGTGTTCGCCATTCCAACCGATGACCCTGACGCGCCCCGCTACGAAGCCCTGGTGCGAGAGCAAATCGGTTTTTACCTGAGCACGCCTGCCTATCGAGTGCTGGCACAATTGCACGGATGGGAGGACGTCGCCCTGGAACTGGGCCGACGGGTGCGGGAGGGACGCTGGCAGGACCTGCCTCACCTGGTGACGGAGGAAATGGTGGAGACCATCGCCCTCAGAGGGCCCTGGGAGGAATTGGGATATCGCGTGCAGGAGCGCTACGGCGACCTGGTGGACCGGGTGTCCTTTTACCTTCCTTTCCGACCGGGCGAGAAAGATGCACAGTGGCGTAAGGTTCTGGAGGCGTTCCACACCGGGAAGTAGTTTTGGCTTGAGATGGTTAGGCTTTTCCCAAAACCATGGCCAGCAGGGCCATGCGCACGTACAGACCGTACTCCATCTGGCGGAAGTACGCCGCGCGGGGGTCTTCGTCCACATCTAAGGTGATCTCATAGACCCGGGGGAAGGGATGCATGAGAATCATGCGGTCCTTGGCCCGCGCCATGACCTCGGGCGTGATGATGTAGAAGTCCTTTACCCGCTCGTAGGCTTCCGGGTCATCGAAGCGTTCCTTTTGTACCCGGGTGACATAGAGGACATCGGTATCGGCCAGGACGTCGTCCAGATGGACATGTTCTTCCTGGGGGATGCCGGCCTGGGCGATTTCTTCCACGATTTCTCGCGGCATGCGCAATTCCGGCGGCGAAACGTAATGCAACTTCACCCGATACATGGAAAGCAGACGGGCCAGGGAGTGGACCGTGCGTCCGTATTTCAGGTCCCCCAGTAGGGTCACGGTCAGGCCGTCCACCTGACCCAATTCCTCCTGGATGGTGAAGAGGTCCAGAAGGGCCTGAGTCGGATGTTCGCCGGTGCCGTCCCCGGCGTTGATGATGGGTTTGCGCGCGTATTTCGCGGCCAACGCCGCCGAGCCCTTTTGGGGATGGCGCAGGACGATGACGTCGGCGTAGGCCTCTAAGGTGCGGATGGTGTCCGGCAGGGATTCGCCCTTGGCCACCGAGGAATAGCGCACCTCGTTGATGGCGATGACGCTGCCCCCCAGGCGTTGCATGGCGGCGATGAAGGAAGAGGCCGTGCGGGTTGAGGGCTCGTAGAACAGGTTGGCCAGAATCTTACCCTTGAGCAGGTCGAAGGACCCCACCCGCATGACCATTTCCCGCATTTCATGGGCCACTTCGAAAATGTAGGTGAGGTCCTCCCGGGAGAACTGCTTGACGGAGATGATGTGCTTTCCGTAGAAAGGCGCGTCCCGCCGGTCACCAAAGGGAAGATGG
>WFVP01000437.1 GCA_015491595.1 Anaerolineales bacterium | reverse complement strand
CCCCTTGGAGACCATGGTGATCGAGGTGGAGGGATGGCGGATCGTTCGGGCTACAGGAGTCACCCGGGTGCCCACCGATACGGCTCAGGTGTCCCTGTTGTGGACCAGCCTGACGAACCGGACCGTGGTGCTGCCCGCGGGCCTGCGGGTACGGGATGTAGAGGGCCAGATGGACTTCGTCTTGGAGGAAGGAGGGACCCTTCCTCCGGGGCCAGGGGCCACCCTGTTGCTCAAGGCTCGGGCGGTGCGTCCAGGGGAAGAAGGGAATTTGCCTCCCCATCGCCTGCGCTTGGTCGATCCTCCCTGGGACCAGTGGGTGACCGTCACCAATCCTGCGCCGGCCACAGGCGGTGCGTCCATCGCATTGTCCACGGTCACCTTGCAGGACCGGGACCGGACCCTGGATGAATTGAGCAGGTGGTTATGGGCCAAGGCTGAGGCCCTGGCGCCCTTGCGGGTCCCTCCGGGCGGGGCGATGGTGCCCGGTTCCTTGCGTGCCACAGGGGTGCTGGAAGTGCATGTACAGCCGCCGGTGGGTTCTCCTGCAGTCTCGGCGGTGCTTTATGCGCGCCAGCGGTTTCGGCTTTGGGTTGTCCCGAAGGAAGCCCTGGAGGCTCTGGCGGCGGGTCTGCTGGTGGAGGCCACCGAGCCGGGTTGGCGTCTTTGGCCAGGCACGTTACGCTTCGACCTGCGTGTAGCCAAAAAGGAAGAACCCCCTTACACGGGTACACTGACGGTGCAGTGGTGGGAAGTACCCCAACTGGACACCCGACAGGTAGCCTGGGCCCTGGCGGTTCGGCCGGTGGCCTGGGTGCAACGAGGCCTCGGGGCGTGGCCTTGGCTCGCGAAAGCGCCCCACGTGGAACTGACCCCCTCGGGCTGGCCCTGGATGCCTGCCGGTTTTCGTACTCAAGTGGTGGTGCGTCCGGTGATGGAAGGAGAGTGAGAGCCGCGCCAGCGGACTGCGGACCGCGGACGGCGCCCAGGTATTGCTCCTCCGGGCCTCCTGGGCTATGCTTGAGGCAGAAATCCCGGGTGAAAAGGAGAAACTCTCATGAGCGCTTCATCTCAAGGGCGCGAGACGCAACTGACCCATGTGGATGCCCAGGGTCGGGTGCGTATGGTGGATGTGGGCGCGAAACCGCCTACGGAGCGGGTCGCCGTGGCACGAGGTGAGGTCCATATGCGCCCCGAGACTTTCCAGTTGCTGCGTGAGGGCGCCCTCAAAAAGGGCGATGTTTTGACGGTGGCCCAGATTGCCGGCATTCAAGCCGCCAAACGCACCTGGGAACTCATTCCCCTCTGCCATCCCCTCCCGTTGACCCATGTGGACGTACAACTTGCCCTGCGCCCTGATTGGCCCGGGGTGGAGATTACCGCCACGGTGCGAACCACGGCGAGCACTGGCGTGGAAATGGAAGCCCTTACCGCGGTCGCGGTTGCCGCCCTCACGGTGTACGACATGACCAAAGCGGTGGAGAAGACCGTCCGCATCACGAACGTACGCCTGGTGGAAAAAAAGGGTGGCCGTAGCGGCCACATCAAACTCGAGTGAAACATGGCCCAACGGAAACCCATTCGACCCCTTCCTCCCACGTTGATTTCCCAGATTGCCGCGGGCGAAGTGGTGGAACGCCCGGCCTCGGTGGTTAAGGAACTCATCGAGAACGCTTTGGATGCCCAGGCCAAGCGGATTGAGGTCCGGATTCGAGACGCCGGGCGGACCCTCATTGAAGTCCGGGACGACGGCTACGGTATCCCGGCCGACGAACTGGCCCTGGCCGTCTCCCGTCACACCACCAGCAAAGTGGAGAAGCCCGAGGACCTGTTTCGCATTCACACCCTGGGCTTTCGGGGCGAAGCCCTGGCGGCCATTGCTTCGGTTTCCCACTTGACCTTGATTTCCCGTCCTCCCGAGGCATCCACCGGTGCCGTCATTCGGGTGGAAGGTGGGCGCATCCTCGGACCGGTGCGCCCGGTGGCCGCACCCCAGGGTACGACGGTGCGGGTGGAACATCTTTTTTTCAACGTGCCCGCGCGGCGGAAGTTCCTCAAAACCCCGGCTACCGAACGCAGAGCCATTGACGAAACGGTGCTGCGTTACGCGCTGGCCTACCCTCAAGTGCGTTTTCGCCTGGAGCACGACGGCCGTCTGGTCCTGCACACCGACGGTTCCGGCCAGGTGGAGAACGTGCTGGTCGCCATTCACGGCCCGCGGGTAGTCCAACGGATGTTCCCGGTGCTGTACGAGGATGAGCCCCTGCGCGTCCACGGCTGGATTGGCGCCCCCGACCTCAACCGCAGCCACTCTCGGGACATGCTCTTCTTCGTCAACGGCCGCCCCGTTCAGGACCCGGCCCTAGTGCGCGCGGTCTTGCAGGGATACCACACCTTCCTGATGAAGGGGCGCTATCCCCTTGTCGTGCTTTTCCTTGAGTTGCCGCCCGAAACGGTGGATGTAAACGTACACCCCACCAAGGCCGAAGTGCGCTTTCGACATCCCGACCGGGTTTTCCGGGCCGTGCAACACGCCGTGCGCAAGGCACTGTTGGCCCATTCCCCCCTGACTCCTACACCCATAACCGAATGGGACTTGCTGGACGCCTCCGGCCGACCGCGTTCCCTGCCCTGGGAAGAACAGCCTCCGTCTCAAGAGGCTTCCCCAACAGAAGCCGGGGTATCGCCCGAGGCCTCGCAGGAGACAGAGTCGGAACCCCCGTCCCCATCGTCCCTGGCTTTTGCCAGAGCCGGGGACGAAACCCCCTCGCCCCCGCTGGTAGAGTCCCCTCT
>WFVP01000436.1 GCA_015491595.1 Anaerolineales bacterium | reverse complement strand
TTGGGTTGCTGGGGCAGGGACCACTGCAACACCGTTCCCAGCAGGCGGGTGAGCTCGTGCGCCGCGGATGGGGTGCCGTATGCCCCCCAGGCGTGTCCCCCCGGCGTGCGCACGTGAATGCGATACCGTCGCACTCCCAGACCCCGATGGTAGATTTTCCCCAACGCCAGGCCCTCGACCACGATGTACGCCCGGGGCGCGTCCCGAAAGCGATCCACCACCGCCTGCATCCCCCGCAGGTTTCCCAGACCCTCCTCCGCCACATTCGCCACCAGGTAGAGGTCTCCCGGGAGGGACGCCCCCTGCTCCTGCAGGGCCCACCACAAGCCGAACAGGCCTGCCACGCCCAGGCTGTTGTCGCCGATGCCCGGTCCGTACCAACGGGACCCATGACGCCGGACCGTCAGGTCGGTGGCGCGTCCGAACACCGTATCCAGATGCGCGCTGACCACCAGCGGCCGCGCGCGCTGTCGGCCAGGAATCCGGGCATATACGTTGCCCACTTCGTCCTGGAAGACCTCCACCCCTTCCGCCTGCCAGCAACGCAAGACAAAGGCGGCCCGCTCCCCTTCTTCGAAGGTGGGCGCCGGAATGCGTTGAATCTCCAGGGTGCGCTCCAGAACGCGACGTGCCAGCGCCTCAAACACGATGGACCACCTCCCGCAAGAGATGCAAGCGCCCTTCCAGCAACCTGGGAAGGGTCTCCAACAGACTCAACGCGCCGCAGGTTTCCACGGCCACCGAGGCGGCCACCACACCGTACAGGGCGGCCTCCAGAGGGTCCTCCGTCCGGGCCCAGCCCACCAGAAACCCTCCGGCGAAAGCCGACCCCGCGCCCGTCGGGTCCCGGAAGCGCCCCACCTGATACGCCGGGACAATCCATCGGCGCCTGCCTCGACCGTCGTACACCCAAACCCCCTGAGACCCCCGCTTGATGACCACCACCGGCACCCCCCAATGGCTCACCTCTTCGGCCATGTTCCACAAATCCTCCCACTGGCCGCCGAACAGGGCGCGCAGTTCTTCCTCCGAGGGCTGGAAGACGGTCAGGGGTGAGACCATATCCCGCACGTGGGGACGGAAGGGGGCCGTCATGTACATCGGACCGGGGTCCAGGGAGAGGGTGGTCACCCCTCGCTGCCGGAGCAGCGGCGGCAGCAGGTTGTGGGTGACGAAATCCAGGGGGGTGAAATGGGCATACCGGGTCTCCGAAAGCCATTCGGGCAAATCCCGCTCCCGCAGGGTCCAGGGTGTGGGCCGGTGCAGGGACCGCGGCGGCGCCACCGAAGGCTCGTAATCCATCAGGTCTTTGGGATAGGGAATCCCGCGCTCGGCGAAGCGATGCGGCCATCCCGAGGACATGGGTTGTCCCCGGGCATTATACACCCGCACCCGTCGGGAATCCGCAATCTCCGCCACCCGGTGTACACCCTCTACCCGCCAGCCCCGCCGGGCCAAATCCTCCACCCAGGCCGCGGGGAAATCCTCGCCCGTCCGGGCCACCAGTCCCACAGTGGCGTCCTCCGGTTGCCACATGGCGATAGCCGCGGCCGCGTACAACGCCTCGCCTCCCGGTACGTTGAACGCGGGCCGTCCCTGCACGGGCAGGAGATACTCCCGATGCAGAGGTCCCAACACGGCGAAACGCGTCCAGGGATACAGTTTCATCGCCGTCCCCCCAAGAGCACGAACTCGAACTGCAAAGCCCCCTCCCGGGTCACGTGGAGAAGGCCCACCGTGCGAGGGATGAGGTCCGTCAGAGAGGGCGGCACCGTGGGGGAACCCGGATTGAAGACCCAGCGCCCCTGCCGGTGACGCAACACGGGCACGTGGGTATGGCCCATGATGACCACCCGGGCATGGGGGAACCAGGCGTGGGCCCGGTTCTCCAGGGTGCGAAAAGTCAGAGGTCGGCCCGCCAGGAAGGCCATCTTGTCCACCACGTACCGCCACACGGTCCCATGCCCGTGGACCAACACGATGCGATGGGGCCCGATTTGGAACTCCCACACCCGGGGGAGGCGCAGCCCCAGGAGGAAGTCCCGATTCCCCCGCACCGCGTACACCGGGGCCACTTCTTCCAGCTGGCGCAGCACCCGGGGATGGGTGACGTCCCCCGCGTGCAAAATGGCCCGCACCCGGGCCCGGCGGAACACCCGCAACACGTCCGAGGGCAGATGGCGGCACCGGTCGTGCACATGGGTATCCGCGACCACACCCAGGGTGACGGGCGGGGAAAAGGTCACGACGGCGTTTCGGGCGGGAGGTCGGTTTCCGTCCATTGTTGCAACAACTGCTCCGGGGGAATCGGCAGGACCTCGGCCCGCTCCAGGGCCTGAAGGGCCTGGGTAATCCAACGGCGACGCCCCCAACGGTGATACATGGCCTGAAGCAGGTTCAGGGTCTGTTGAGGATGGCGGGCCGCCCAAGGACGGGACAGGGCCTGAGCAATCCAGGGCGCGCGGCGGGGCCGGGTGAGGAGCCACCGGCCGAAGCGGTGGAGGACCGTCGGGCCATCTCGAGCGCCCAAAGCGGCCACGGCTTTGACCCATGCCCTCTGCACCACCGGATGGCTCTGCAAGGGCGCCTTCTCCAGCCAATCCAGCACCGCGGTCACGTCCTCGCCTTCGGCCACCCGAGGGAGCAACTCCAGCGCGATGGCCTGCACCCGGGGCGAAGGCGGCGGCTGGCGGGTCAGCCAATCCTGTACCAGTTCCCGAAAGCGGGGCGCGTGCTGGGGTCCATGGGTCCGCAAGGTGGCCATCACGGCGTGGCGCACCTCGTCCCGCTCGTCCTTCGCCAGGGCCTCCAGGGGCTTCTTCGCGTGCGGGTCCCCGCGCAGGTAGCGCAGGGTCCAGGCCGCCGCGGCCAGCGCCCGGAACGCGGCATAAGGCAGCCGGCCCAGCTCCTCCAGGAAGACCCGGGGCACCGAAGGCTTGGCCAGAATCTTCCCCGCGGGCAGGAGTTCCTTTTCCACCCGTCCCAGAGGGAGGGGACGATTGGCCGCGATGGTCTTGTCCTCCAACAAGCCCTGCACGGCCAGGGCCAGCGCGTCCGGCGTGCCCAGCGCGGCAGCCGAGCGCAAGGATTGCATCCATTGACGTTGTTGGGTGTCCTTCATGCCCTTCTCCTCAACGACCGGCTCCGCCTCACCCCAGCCGCCTATGGCTGGCCCACGCCCGGCCGTGATACTCACCGGGCAGCACGGCCAGGATGGTACTGAAGATTGCCCATTTCCCCCGGATGCCAGGTCAGGGGCAATCCGGGCGTGCCCTGGGTGGGCACCGTCGTATAAGTCACCCAGCCCACGGCCCCGTCAAAGCCCACAATCCGCCGGTCCCGAGGCAGGGCCTCCAAAACCTGACCGGCATAGTCCACACGATACAGGCCCACGGGACCCATAGGCGCGCCAAAGTAAGCGTACGTGAACCCCACCCCCGAGGGTTCCATGCTCAGGGGATGCAGGACCTGACCGTCATCGGTGCTGGCCGTGAACAGGAGCTCCGTGGGGGTGAAGTCCAACCTGTTGACGTACAGGGTGCTGTGGTACTGGTAACCCGCGATGATCACCGTGCCGTAGGCCACCCGGAGCAGGGCCCGACGACCGGTCAGGTCCGTCAGCGTGGTCTGCGGTGTGGAAGGGTTACTCACCACCCGATGCTTGCGTCGGCACCGCGGCCTCGTATCGGGTGGGACACTTCAATAGCAATTCCTCGGCATAGAACACGCCATCATCCCCCAGGGTCCCCAGCACGATGGCCTGGGCTTCGTGGCGGAGCAGGTCCGGCTTCGGGCCGTAGTACACCACCTGCAACCGCGGCCGCGTGGGGTCGTTCACCGCGGCCTTGAGCACCGCCGCCAGCCCTCCCTGGGCCTCAATTTCCTTGTTGTCCCCCGGAATGTGCACGATGGTGAAGCGCAATTCCAGGGTATCGGGGTTATAGG
>WFVP01000435.1 GCA_015491595.1 Anaerolineales bacterium | reverse complement strand
GGCCAGGATGATGCTGAACCGGGGACCGCAATGGGTGCAGTTGGTGAAGGGGTAGCGATGGCGGCGGTCTTGCGGGTCCAGGACCTCCTCCAGGCACGCTTCGCACGTGGCCAGGTCGGGGAGCACCCAGGCCCGGGGAAGCCCTTCCCGCTCGCTGGCCAGGATGCGGAAGGCCGTTTCACCCTGGGGAACCGTCCAGGTCACGTCCATGCGGTGAACCTGGGCGATGGGCGGTTTCTCCTTGGGGAGCCTTTCCAGGAAATCCTCGACGGCCTGCTGGGGTCCTTCCACCTCGATGAGGACCCCATCGTTGTGGTTCCGCACCCATCCCACCAGACCCAGTTGGGTGGCCAGCCGATAGACGAAGGGCCGGAACCCCACCCCCTGGACCAGGCCCTGGAGCCGAATGCGGGCCCGCATCACGTTATCCGTTGTTGGGATGGTGGAACGCCTCGTACCGTTCCAGGAGCCAGGTGAGCCAGGCATCGAGTCCTTCCCCCGTTTTGCAGGAGACCACGAACAGGGGCGCGTGGGCATTGACCATGCGCAAACCCCGTTCGAAGATTTGCTGGTCGAAGTCCAGCCAGGGAATCAAGTCGGCTTTGTTCAAAATCACGGCATCGGCCAGACGGAACATGCCGGGGTACTTGTAGGGCTTGTCGTGGCCTTCGGGCGTGCTGGCCAGTACCACATTGAGGTGGGCTCCCAGGGCGAAATTGGCCGGGCAGATGAGGTTGCCCACGTTCTCGATGAAGACCAGGTCGAGGCGGTCCAGGTCCAGGTGTTGCAGGGCCCCACGGACCATGGGCGCGTCCAGGTGGCAGGTGCCGCCGGTGTTGATTTGCACCACCGCGACGCCCAGGGCCGCGATGCGCTCCGCGTCCAGTCGGGACGCGATGTCCCCCTCAATGACCCCGGTCTGCACGTCCTGGGGAAGGCGGGGCAGGGTGGCCTGGAGCAGGCTGGTCTTTCCGGCTCCCGGCGAGGACATCAGGTTGACCACGAAGGTGCGGGTGCGGTCGAAGAGGGCTCGGTTCTCCCGGGCCACCTGTTCGTTGGCGTCCAGGAGATGTTGCACGACCGGGATGGTTTCCGTCATGACGGCACCCCCGATGGGAAAGGTTGAGTTTATTGTAACGTGATTGCCTGAAGAACCCAAGAGGGATTTGGGGTTTGGACCTGTCTCATACCCATATTTTGCGAGACTCAAGACTGGGGTTATTTTCAGTATATCTCGCGTGGCCCTGACCGGGCACGGGACCGCAGGTGGAAAGATAAATTGATGCAGCGGCGGTGAAGCCGCCGCTGCATCAATTTATTCCCCATGTGGGATGGCGGAGCCGTCCCACATGGATTCCCCTTACGCCACCTGAGGGTCGCGGGGCCCAGGGGGCAGGATGTGGCGTCCCCCCTGGCCACGTGCCCGTTCCAAAAGGCGGATGAGGGCTCCGAAATCCTCCACAATGAGGTCCGGCGCGGGGTTCTGGGTTCGCGCCTGGGCTCGAGAGGTGACACCGCTGAGGACCAGGGCCGTGGCGCAACCGACCCGCTGGCCGCCCAGGATGTCCGTCTCCAGCCGGTCGCCCACCACCAGGGTGGCTTCAGGGGGAGTGCCCAGGCGTTCGAGGGCCAGTTGGAAGAGGAAGGGTTCGGGCTTGCCTACGATGGTGGGGGCCACGTCCGTTGCCGCTTCCAGCGCGGCCAGGATGGCGCCGGCGCCGGGCTTCAGGCCTTCCGGTGTGGGGAAGGAACGGTCGGGGTTGGTGCCGATGAACCAGGCCCCCCGGCGGATGGCCAGCGTTCCCAAAGCCAGTTTGTCGTAGGTCAGTTGTCGGTCCAGACCGACCACCACGGCTTGAATGACCTCTAAGTCGTCGGTAAAGGGGAAACCTGCCTCGGCCAGACCCTGGAAAAGGCCTGTCTCCCCAATGATGTACACCGGCGCGCCCTGGGGCCAACGCTGGTGCAGGGCGTAGACCGCGGCCAGGATGGAGTTCACAATCTGATCCGGCCGTATATCGGTGAGGCCCATGCGGGCGAATTTTTCCAGATACATGTCAATCGTACGCGTCGCATTGTTGGTGGCGAAGACCCAGCGCAGGCCCAGGGCTTGGAGGCGTTGAAACCATTCGGGCAGGGGGCCCAAGGGCTGGTCGCCTCGCCAGAGGACGCCGTCCAGGTCGATGATGAGGCCTTGGATATGCGATAGGTCCTGCATGAAAAGTGCCCTCCGCGAGCAGATTGCGGCCTTGAGTATACCAGACCAAGAAGGCCACATTTGCATACATCCTTAGATGACCAGATGAAAGCCGCGGCGCATGGTTCCCTGGAAAGGGTGTACAATACAAACGTACATCTCGAAGGGTTCTACAAGAAGGGAGGAGATGCTGAAACCCGGTACCGAACTGCGCAACCGATACAAAATCGTGCGGGTCATTGGCCGTGGGGGCATGGGGAATGTGTACCTGGCCGAGG
>WFVP01000434.1 GCA_015491595.1 Anaerolineales bacterium | reverse complement strand
GTACAGGCGAATTGTACGCAAAAAGCAAGAAAAAAGCGAGCGGGTGTCCTGCACGGTCCACCCGCTCGCGCCCTGGGTCAGGAAGGAAGGACCAAGGCCTTCAGGCCACGGCCATGACCAGTTCCGCCTCTGCCACCGGGACCCGCTGGGCCAGGGGGTCCTGGTACTCGTGCTCCCACCACTGGTAGTAAGGCTCTTCCTCAAAGAAGAACTTCTCCTTGCCAAAGGCGGGCTTGAGGTGGTTCAACCACGTGGCCTCGGGGTCGTACTGGGCGAAGAAGATGCGGCCGTTCCATTCGGGGTTGCGCCCTTGCAGGAAGTCGAGGACGAACACCTTCTCGCCGTTGATTTCCGCGACGTCCAGCACCCGCACCTTCCCCGGCCAGGCGGACATGGACGGACCGCGCACCGTGCGGGCCAGACCGGACACCTGCATGAAGGCCTTGTGGAAGATGTCCACCGCCTCGGCCAGGGGCACCTCGAAGTAGTTCTTGGGACCCGTGTCCCGTTCCACGAACATGTAGTAGGGGATGAGGCCCAGACGCACGCCTTCCTTCCACATGGCGGCCCAGACTTCGGGCTTGTCGTTGACGTGGCGGACCAGCGGCGCCTGCATGCGGATTTCCGCGCCCGTGTTCCGCACCCGTCGGATGGCCTCCCGCACGATGTCCGTGGAAAGTTCCCGGGGATGGCTGAAGTGGGCCATGATGGCCAGGTGCCGCCCCGCCTTGACCACGTCCTCGTACAGCCGCAGGACCTCATCCGCATCGTCGTCGGTCACGAAGCGTTGGGGCCAGTAGGACAGGGCCTTGGTGCCGATGCGAATGGTCTGAACGTGCTCCAGCTCCGGCGAGAGCAGGGGTTCGATGTAGCGTCGCAGCGCCCGAGCCCGCATAATCATGGGGTCGCCGCCGGTGAAGAGGATGTCCGTGACGTAGGGATGGCGCTTGAGGTATTCCACCAGCATGTCCACTTCGTTGGACTCGAACTTGAGCTCCTCGATGCCCACGAACTGGGCCCACCGGAAACAGTAAGTGCAGTAGGCATGACAGGTCTGTCCCTGCGCGGGGAAGAAGAGCACGGTCTCCCGATACTTGTGTTGCAACCCCCAGAGGCGCTTGCCGTCCATATAGGGCACGTTGTGGGTCATCTGACCGGCGGGATGAGGGTTCAACTTGAAACGAATTTCATTAGCCTTGGCTGTGATTTCCTCCCGGGTCGCGCCGCTGCGGATGAGGTCCCGCATGGCTCGGAAGTCTTCAGGGTCCAACATGCCGGGCTGGGGGAAGGTGAGCTGGAACATGGGGTCGTCGGGCACTTTGTCCCAGTCGATGAGCTCCCGGACCACGTAAACGTTGGTGCGGAAGGGGAGGACGCGGGAAACCACCTCCACGGCTTCCCGCAACTCGGGATCCAGGCGCTGCCATTCGGGCTGTTTACGGATGTTGTGAATGGTGATGGCCTGATAACGGGTCGGGTAGCGGCCGGCAAAGGCAGACATGGCGGCACCTCCTTGGCTTAGGGATATTGGATTGGCCAATCCGTCGGGGGATATGGGGAGGGGAGGTTGTAAGTAAAAAAGAGTGCACGAGGCACTCTCCCGCGTGGGTCGTTATCGCGTTGTTCGAGCCATTCGAAAACTCAGTATATTCCGAAAATGGAATTCGTCAAGCCACCAATTTCCCTACATAAATCAAAAGAGGAGCATCCCGACCGTCCACAGGCTGAGCATGGTCACCAGGAAGCCGATGGCCAGGGCCATACGCCGGATGAGGACGCCTTCCCGCCCGTACAACCCGGTGGTGCTGGCGCCAACGAGGACCTTGGTGGGCGCCATCACGGACCCCACAGCCCCGCCCGCGGCCTGGGCCGCCAGGATGACCGAAACGGAAAGGTCCAGGGCATGGGCCGTCTGCTGTTGCAAAGCGCCAAACAGCACGTTGCTGTTCAGGTTGCTTCCCGTCAGGAAACCGCCAAAGGCCCCCAACCAGGCGGCCAGCACGCCGTACCCGGGCCCGCTCCAGGAAGCCAGGGTATGGGCCAGCACCGTGGTCATCCCCGCGTGGTACATGACCAGGGCCATGGACACGATGAAGAACACGGCCACGGACACCCGGAGGACCTGCTTTCCCGTGGTCCGGACGATGCGCCTCAGTGCACCGTCGTCGTAGAAGCGCCGGTAGAACAGGAAGGAAAAGCCCGCGGCGACGAACAAGGGCAGGCCGGGATGCCGCAAGGGGCGCAACGCCCGTCCGGGCCCCGCCGGCACTTCGAAGCCCAGGCCGGTCAAAGTGGCGGGGAAGTGGGGTTGCCATACCCACTGCCCCAACCAGGCCCGCGCCGGAGGCCAGACCAGCATCCCCAGAATGGCCAGGACCAGGACGGCGTACCCGCTCAGCGCCAACCCCAAACGCCGCCAATCCCGACGGCTCATCCGTTCCCCGTTGCCTTGTCGCTGCCACCAGGCCACCACCAGACCGGTGACCACCCCCGCCATGCCGCTCAACATGGAGCCCAGGGGCCACAGCCCCACGCGCACCGTGAACACCAACATCAGTCCCATGGCCGTGCCCATGATGAGAGTGGCCAACCACAGCCGACGGACCGCCTGCCACCCCCGATAAAGCACCAGGACCACGAAACCCGTGGTCAGGGCCAGCCAGGCCGAGGCCCAGGCGGCTTGCAGGGCGAAGTCCGCGGCCTCCATACCCGTGGCCGCAAGCAGACCCCGGAAGGGCGTCCCCAGGGAACCGAAGGTCACGGACCATCCATGGCCCACGCTGCTCACCACCACGGCCACCATGGGATCAAACCCCAGTCCCACCAACAAGGGCGCGACCACAGCCACGGGCACGCCCAGTCCCCCCGTACCCTGAATGAAGGACGTAAACGCCCAGCCCAGGATGAGCAATTGCATCTCCGAGTAGGCCGTAAGCCGGGGGAGGAAGGACGCCATCACCTTGAAGACCCCCGCTTCCCGTACCACCTGGAAGAAGAAGTACGCGCCGGTGATGATGATGAGGATATCCAACCACAGGAAAAAGGCCTTGCCGTGGGCCACCAGAATGCCCGTCCAGGGTAATCGAAAGGGGTAGCGGGCCAACAGGAGGGCGGACAGGTAGGCCACCACACCGGCCTTCCACGCGGGCCAACGCCGCCCCACCATCAGCACCGTGAGCACGGCAATGGGCACCCAGGCCCAGGGCCAGTACGCGTTCATGCAGAAACCCCCTTGCGGCCGTTACGACGGCGGAACCGTAGAGGTGGGCTCTCCCAGGCCGTAGATGCCGGCCTTCAGGACTTTGTATCCTAACAAGGCGCACTTCACCCGGGCCGGGCTGAGTTTCAGGCCAATCAAATCGAAGACGAATTCCTTCGGCAGGGCCTTGATGTCGTCCACGTGCTTCCCCTGGATGCTCTCCAACAACAGGTCCGCCGCGGCAATGGAGATGGCGCATCCCTCGCCCTGGAAACGGGCTTCCTTCACATACCCTTGCTCGTCCAGCTTCACTTCCACCCGGATGTGGTCCCCACACAAGGGATTCTCGTCTTCGTACACGATGTCCGGGTCCTCCACCCGCCCCTTGAACCGGGGATGCTTGTAGCGCTCGATGATGATTTCCCGATACAAATCTTCCATAACGATTGACCTCCCACACCCAAGGATGTTTCGATTATACTCTCCCGATGCCGAAGAGGAGAATCCGGGTTTATATCCACAGAGGGGCCCGGGCACCCCTGCTATAATGGGACCATGCGACGGCTATGGTGGATGTTCATCTTCCTCCTGGGCCTGGGCTTCCTGCTCCGCTACCGTGAGGCGGTCCTCCAGGCCCTGTGGGTGTTGCAAGAAGGGGAATGGCTGTGGGTGGGATTGGCTTTCCTGTTCCAGATGGGATGGCTGATGCATACGGCGCTCCTGCTGTGGGGCCTGTACCACACCCTCGCCATTCCCGAATCCCCCTGGCGTCTGGCCATCGTAGTCATCAGCAGTCTGTTCATCAACCTGGCGGCACCGACCGGAGGGGTCAGTGGGGTGGCCATCTTCGCGGCCGACGCACATCGCCGAGGACGCTCCGCGTCCCGAGCGCTGGTGGCCGGGACCCTGTACATCTTCTTCGAGCATTCGGGGTTCCTAGCCGTCATGTTCGTGGGCCTGTGGGTGTTGCTGCGGCGGGGAAGGCTGACCTGGACCGAGCTCTCCGCCGCGGCGGTCATGGTGCTGCTGGTGCTGGGATTGTTCGGCGTGGTGGCCTTAGGCACCTGGGCGCCCGTCTCCCTGGAACGCTTCGTGGTCCGGGGTGCGCATTGGCAGAGCGCCCTGGCCCGACGCCTGCACCTGCAACGCTGGGCTCCGGGCACGGGCAAAGCCCGGGCCTTCATCCAGGACCTGACGGAAGGGCTGCAAATTCTCAAACAACAGCCCAAGTCCCTGCTCCGCTTCTTTCTCCTGGGCAGCACGAACAAACTCTGGCACCTGGGCGTGATGGCCTGTGCGTTCTACGCCTTCCACCTGCCCCTCTCCCCGGGCACCCTCATCGGCGCCTACGTCATCGTGCATTTGTTCTTCGTCGTCTCCCCTGTACCAGGAGGCATCGGTTTCGCCGAAGGCGCCCTGGTCGTCCTGCTTCGCTCCTTCGGGTTCGCCCTGCACGATGCCTTCGTGGTAACCTTGACTTACCGCGCCGTCACCTTTTGGATTCCGTTCCTCTTCGGCATGCTGGGATTCCGGTATCTGGTGCGCTCGACGTCCAAAACCCGGCCGGACACCGTTCCCGAGACCGAGTCGGCCCAACAACCTCTGCTCCCCGTGTCCCAACCCGATTCCACGACCAAAGAGGTTACCTGAGTCATGTTACAACGACTGGGACGCTATGAGCTGCACGATATCTTGGGTCAGGGGGGGATGGCGACGGTCTATCGAGGATACGACCCGCTCATGGGCCGGGAAGTGGCCGTCAAGGTACTGATTCCCATCCTGGCTCGGGATGAGGTCTTCCGCACCCGATTCGAAGCGGAAATCCGGGCCATCAGCCAGCTGGAGCATCCCGCCATTGTGCCCATTTACGACGCGGGCGAAGAGGAAGGGCATCTCTACCTGGTCATGCGGTTGATGGAGGACAACCTCCGCAACCGCCTCAAGCGCCAGGGGCCCCTGCCCTTCCAGGAGGTCCTGAGCATCCTTCAGCGCGTCGGCGCGGCGCTGCACGCGGCCCATCAGGCGGGCATCATCCACCGGGACGTCAAGCCCAGCAACGTGTTGTTCGACCGCTACGGCGTGGCCTACCTCACGGATTTCGGCATCGCCCGGCTGGCGTCCATGAGCGAAACCCTCACCGGGTCCCAGCTGATGGGCACACCCACCTACATGAGCCCGGAGCAAATCGAAGGGCGCAAGGACATCGACCACCGCGCCGACATCTACGCCCTGGGCGTGCTGGCCTTCCACATGCTCGCCGGTCAGCCGCCTTTTCAGGGGGATTCGCCCAGCCGGGTGATGTTCCTGCACCTGACGGAGCCCCCGCCGAACCTGCGGGACCTGCGCCCCGACGCGCCGCCCGCGCTGCAGGAGGCCCTGGAGAAGGCCCTGGCCAAAAAACCCGAGGAGCGTTTCGCCACCACTCAGGAGTTCGTCGAAGCCGTGGCCCAGGCCCTGGAACCCGTCCTTGGCACCTCGGGATTGACCAACGCCACCCACACCCACGTGCCGGCGGCCCAGGTGCCGGTGAGCCAACCCACTCCCCAGCCCGCGCCCCAACGCGTCCGCCCGAGCCGCTTCGGGCGTTTGCGCTCCTGCTTCTGGACCCTCATCACCGCTTTCATGCTCTTCCTCATCGGCGCCATCGTCCTGGGAGGATGGCTGCAAACCCAGGGGCAGGACTGGACGGACATGGCCGCCACTCTGGGCCTGGTGATTTCCGCGGGCACGACGCCGGAGATGCCCTCCCGTCC
>WFVP01000433.1 GCA_015491595.1 Anaerolineales bacterium | reverse complement strand
GAACTGGATGGGCTTCCCCAGCCGGGGCGTGGATTTCGTGGCCCGGCAGTTGCAGGGGCCCCGCCCCCCGGACCTGGTGCTGGGGGTCAACCTGGGCCGGAACAAGGACACACCCAACGAAAGGGCCGCGGAGGACTACGTGGCCGTGGCCCGGACCGTAGCGCCCCTGGCCGACTACCTGGTGGTGAACGTAAGTTCCCCCAATACCCCTGAATTGCGGGCCCTGCAGCGTCGCGAGCATCTGGTGCCCTTGTTGCAGGCGGTGCGGCAGGCCGTGGAGGAGACGGCGCCGGACCGTCCTCCGCCGGTGCTGGTCAAGGTCGCGCCCGACCTGATCTGGGCGGAACTGGACCAGGTGTTGGAGGCGGTGGAGGAGGCGGGCGTCCAGGGCATCATCGCCACGAACACCACAGTGTTGAAGTCGGGATTGCCGCCAGCCTACCGGAACCTGCCCGGCGGCGTCAGCGGCGCGCCCTTGCGGGAACGGAGTACCCAGGTGGTTCGGTACATCCACCGTCACACAGGAGGACGTCTGCCCATCATCGGCGTCGGGGGCATTCTCTCGGCGCGAGATGCCCTGGAGAAGGCCGAGGCTGGTGCCCGTCTGGTGCAGGTCTTCACGGGTTGGGTGTATCGAGGTTCGACTCTACTCCAGGAAGTGGTACGGGCCTGGTAAGGCAGGATTTGGTATAATCGAATTGCTCATTTCGGCGGCCTTTCCTGTGCGCAAAGCCAAGCAACGTCCCTCCGCTTTGTGAGCCGCTCCGAAGAACCCTGCCCTCCTGGGAGGTGATGCATGTTCCCGAAGGTCCAGACGAAAGCCGGCGCTTCCGTAACCATGGATGAAACGAAAATGTGGATTCACAACCTGCTTCCCGATCCGGCCCAAGAGTGGAAGCATTTGCTTCAGTTCGCGCTGTTCACTCAGGCAGATAAACAGGCCATGTCCGAGACGGTGGAGGCCCTCTTCCGCCGAGGACCGGAGTTGGTGGTGGGGGTGTACGACTACTTACGCAGCGTGCCCGAGACCGCGGCGGTGCTGGGCTGGGAGACGGAGATAGACGAAGAGCATCTGGAGGAGCGTCGCCGTTTCTTCACTATCTGGCTGGCCCGCACCCTGGGCATGGACACCAGCGAGGAGTTTGGGGATTACCTGTTTTACGCGGGCAAGGCCCACGCGGGCCACGGTCCCCGACAGATTCACGTGCCCCCAGCCTATGTACGAGCGTCCATTGGTTTGATTCTGGCCAACTTCGCTCGCTTCATGTACGAAGCAGGGCTCCCCGGTGAAAAGGTGGCTCCGGCCATGGCCGGCTGGAGCAAGTATCTTTCGGTGCAGTTGCACATGATGGAATTGGGGTATGAGGCCGCCCGCCGTATGGACGAGGGCAAGTTCCCGGTCACCGTGCGAGTCTATGGCGTGTTGCGTCCCAAGCTGCCTTCCGCGTTACGGCCCGCGTGGGTCCATCCCGGAGACACGGTAGAGACGGTGTTGCGCAAGTTCTTCAGTTACTATCCGGAGGCCCGGCGGGAGGTGTTGGACGTGGTCTGGGAAGCGGAAGAGAAGCCCGATTCCCTGTGGATGGATGTGGTGCCGGTCTACGTACCCAAGATGGGTTGGCGAATTTTGCTGAACGGGCGAGAGGTCGCCTATCTGGAGCAGGGCGTGCAGACCCCGGTGAAGGAAGGGGATACGGTGGACATCTTTCCTCCAGGTCGCTAAATCCCGCGTTGTCCGCCCTTTGAATGGAGGATTACAGGGCAACGAGACAAGAAAAGAAACAACCGTCATGGGCGGCGGCGAGGTCGCCGCCGCTTTTGTTGTGTCTCCATCCTTGTGACCTTTTTGCAGAAACAGCAAGGGTTTGGTTTACACTTGTACCTGGTTTTCCACCCTTTTCGTGGGAGGACGGGATGAGGGTTCTGCCGCCATTGACCCAGCTGGTGTCCCTGGAAGGACGCGCGGCCATTGTCACAGGCGCGGCCGCGGGCATTGGACGCGCGGTCGCGTATCGCCTGGCCGAAGCAGGAGCCCGGTTGGTGCTGCTGGATATCCAACGGGAGGGTTTGGAAGAGGTTCAAGAAGAGGTCACGCGAAGCTTTCAACGCCCCGTGGACGTGGTTCCTCTGGATTTGGCGGACAAGGCGCAGATCGATGCCTTCTGGTCCTCTCTCCCTGACCCGGTCCCGGACATTCTCATCAACAATGCGGGCATCTTCCCTTTTCGGGATTTCGAGCACCTGGATGAAGCCTTGTATCGTCGGGTGATGCAGGTCAACCTGGACGCGGTCTTGTGGATGTCTCAGCACTTCATCCGGAGGCGTTGGAAGCAGGGCGGGGTGATCGTCAACGTGGCTTCCATCGAGGCCTTGTTGCCCTTTATGGAGGGCCTGGCCCATTACAGCACCAGCAAGGCCGGTGTGATTGCCCTGACCCGGGCTCTGGCCCGGGAATACGGTTCCCGAGGCTTCCGTATCAACGTCATCGTGCCGGGCGGGGTGGTGACACGCGGATTCCGGGAGGTTATGCGAGAGATTCTACGCTTCCGACTTCACTTCCTCATCGCCGGACGGCGCTTCATGAACCGGCTCCCCCTGCGCCGCTTCGCGCAACCCGACGAGGTGGCCCGGATGGTCCTGGTCCTCAGCAGCGATCTGGCCTCGTATGTCCAGGGCGCCGTCATCCCGGTGGACGGCGGGTTCCTGAGCGCCTGAAACCCTTCTCCCAAATCCTCGTTTCACCAAATCGTGGGCGTACGGTCCGAACCAAAGTGCCGCGCCAACCGTTTCTCCATTTCCACAGGGCTGACGTCGTAGAAGGCCACGACCTTGCCCTTGGCATGATGACCGGCCACCACCTCAATGCTCTCCGGCGGCAGGGCCAGGATGTACGCCAGGTAGTTCACCAGGGATTCGTTGAGTTCCTGCTCGTCGGTGGGGGTGTGTTGCAAGTGGATGTGCAGGACCCCATCGTGGGTGACTTCGGCCCGGGTTGGGGAAAGCGCGTTGGCGGTAACGTGCACCAACAACGCGGCACCAATGCGTCCATCCCGAAACCGTCCCATACCTCCCCGATTGGGACGAGCGCCTGAAAACAGGGTTTGGGTCCCACCCATGGAGAGCCTCCTGCTGCAAGGAATGTCCTTCGCCCCCTGTCCCCAGACCTTCTCCTAAATTGGACCCGACGATGAAGCGAGGGACAACGTCTCGGTGGGCTGTGGTGTGGAGCGCGAGGAGAAGATTAAAAACCGATGAGAAGTCGTGACGATTTATACCAAAGCCCCATGAACCCTGTCAAGGGAAGCCGGAACCTGGATGCCTCGCATCCCTCCCAAACCTCAGGTGTCCCGCGGGGAGGGCATCTCCCCTTCCGGGACGAAGGTCCCAAAACCCAGTAGAACACCTGTCCCAATTCCTGAGAGGACCCTTCCTCCCTGCCGTGCAGCGAGGATAGATGCAACGACCTGGACCGGGGGTATCCCGGTTACATCGTGGGGGAACAGACGGTGTGCTCCTCGCCATGGCCACCCCCACACCGACCCCCAAACCACCTCGAGGCCTACCCGAACACCGCGCCTCTTTCCCTCGCTTTCGCCCGCACCGGTGTCCACGCCGATGTCCTCGCCCCCGCCATCCTCGGGGAAAACGCCTCCCAAACCTTCCCCCCAGGTCTTCGCCCTTTCCTCCTGAATGCGCCTGGGCACCGTGAGCCTGCCCCTGGGCATCCTTGGGGTGCGGGACCCCAGGACTCCGGAAATGGCTCGCTTGCGCCCTCTGCTACGGGCGGTGCGCGACCTGTATCAACACCCAGGATGGACAGACGGTCAGAGGAATTAGCGGCCGGAGCGAAAAGGAATCCGGCTCCGTGGGCCGAAGCAGAGACGAAGCAACGAACCGGCCGGGGAATCCCGGTGGAGCCGGGGCAACGTGTTCCCCACGGCCGGGCTTCATTCCTGGGCCAGGGCCAGGAAGACGTCCTCCAGGGAAGGCTCGGCGGGTTGCACCTGACGAACCGCCAGGCCCTGGGCGCGCAGCCAGCGCCGTAAGTGGGAGGCCTGCAGGGAAGGCCGCGTCAGCACCCGCAGGTGGTCCCGGGCCAGCACAGCCCGCAGAACCTCGTCATGGGCTTCCAGCGCGGCCAGGGCGTTCAGGAGGGGACGGGCCCACACGTCCCACACCTTCCCCGGAAGGGCCTGCTCCTTGAGGCGGGAAGGGGTGTCCATGGCCAGCAACCGTCCCCGGTGCATGATACCCACCCGGTGGCAGTACTCGGCTTCGTCCATGTAATGGGTGGTGACGAAGATGGTCATGCCTTCGTCCACCAGGCGGTACATCAGGTCCCAGAA
>WFVP01000432.1 GCA_015491595.1 Anaerolineales bacterium | reverse complement strand
GGTTTCGATTGCAGGACTATGCGCAATACAACCCCTTTCGTCTGAGCCAGGGCCAGAAGCGTCGGTTGAGCGTGGGCACCATGCTCGCCGGCGGCCCCCGGTTGCTCATTTTCGACGAACCCACCTTCGGTCAGGACCGGAACACGGCCTATGCCCTTATGGACCTGATGCTGGACCTCAACCGAGAGGGTGTTACCATTGTGGTCATCACCCACGACATGCGCCTGGTACGCCAATATGCCCGACACGTGTTGTTGTTGCAAGAGGGACGACTGGCGTTCCACGGGCCCACAGAGGTCTTTTTCCAGTTCCACGACCCCTCTACCTGGAGCACGTCATGACGGTTAGCAAATGGCGCTATTTCCTGGCGAAACTCTGGTGGTTCAGCCTGGAGAGCCTCAAGGAGCCGTTCGGACTGCCTTTGTTCTTCAAAGGCTTGTTACAAGGGGCGCACATGGCGGAATGGGTCAAGATGCTTCGTTATCGGGCCTGGTTGCGGAAGATGAACATCCGGACCGTTCTCGACGTCGGCGCACATGTGGGCGAATTCGCCTCAGCTGCTCGGGTCATGTTCCCCGAAGCGAGAATTTATTCCTTCGAACCTCTACCTGAGGCCTTTCGACGTTTGCAGAAGCGCATGCAATCCGCACGTTGGCAGGGCTTTCCTGTGGCGCTGGGGGAGCGTTCGGGGGAGACGGTCGTTTACAAGAGTGCTTACACGGCTTCTTCTTCCCTGCTGCCCATGTCGGAAGCCCATACACGAGAATTCCCCTGGACTCAGATGCAGGAGCAAATACGCGTTCCCCTCAAGCGCCTGGACGAGATGGACTTGGCTCTCGAGCCCCGGGTGTTCCTGAAAATCGATGTCCAGGGGTACGAATTGCAAGTGCTTCGAGGCGCTGTGGGCCTGTTGCCCCACATCGATGTCTGCCTGATTGAAATTTCGTTCGAACCCCTGTACCGTGGTGAGGCCCGTTTTGAGGATGTCTACGCGTGGATGCGGGAGCAGGGCTTTCGATACCGAGGGGCCTGGTCGCAATTCGTTTCCTTACAGGATGGTCGTATCTTGCAACAAGACGCGTTGTTCGTGCGCGAGGGTTCAGGGCTATAATTCCACAAACGCCTGGGAGGATGGTATGACGCTGGACTTGGGTTCGGGCATTTCTGTCGTGATGCTGACCCTTCCGGTATTGGGCGGACTGCTTCCCGCGGTGGCCCAGGACTGGCGCTGGATTCTGTTGGGCGTGGCCCTGGCAGAGGCGGGAGCAGGGGTGCTGTTGCTTCGGTTGTGGCCTCCTTTTATGGCCCTCAGCCTGCTCATTGCCGGGTGGATTGCCGCAGCCTTTCTGGGGTTGGGCCAGAGTGCCCAATGGCAGCGGGGCGCTCCGATGCCGGAGGCCTGGGCCGGGCGCCTGTTTCGGTTCACCATCACCGGCTTTGCCCTGGTGCTTCTGGCCTACCAGACGGAAAACACCCTGGCTTGGCTGCCACGCGGATTTACGCCAGCCATGGCCTGGGCGGCCCTGGGCTTGATGCTTACGGGCATTCTTCACCTGGCCATGACGCAACATCCCTTTCGGGTTACGGCCAGTTTGCTCATCCTGTTGGCCGGTTTCGTGTTGGTCTATGCCTACATCGAACAATCCCTGCTGTTGACGGTGTTGTTGGTGGGCGTCAAGCTCTTCCTGGGTGCCATGGGAAGCTACCTGCTGTTCGCACCCGTGGCAGGAGAAGGGGCATGAACGCGCCCTGGATATGGATTCTCTTCCCGGGTCTGGTCGCGGTGGGTCTGGTGTTCTGGCCGGCATCCACCCGAGCCAAGGCCCGTGTGGGCAGTGGCGTTGCCCTGACCCTGGCTTTGCTGGCCTGGTTCCTTCCGGTGGATAGGCTCATCACCGTCGTGGCCGGTCGGGTGGTCGTGCAAATCCAGCCCGATTGGGTGGTGTTGGGACGGGCCCTGGTGCTTCCGGATACGCTCCGTCCCTGGGTCATGGGGGTCTACTTGGCCCTGGCCCTCTGGCTTTGGGCGGCCCCCTGGGCCCGTATGCATCCCGCCTTTGTCAGCTGGGCCATGGTCACGACGGTGTTTCTTGTGGCCGCGCTCACGGTGCGGCCCTTCCTGTATGCAGCCTTGCTGGTGGAAATGGCCGTTCTGGCCGCGGTGCCCCTCCTGGCTCCCGGAGATGAACCGGTGGGCGAAGGGGTGGTGCGGTACGTGGCCTGGACCACTCTGGGCATGCCCTTTCTTTTGCTGGCCGGTAGCTTCCTGACCGGTCTGGAGACAGGCTCGGTGGAATCCCCGCAGGTCATCCGGGCCGCGGCGTTGCTGGCCGGAGGGCTGCTTCCCTGGATGGGGGTGGTGCCTTTTCACAGTGTGGCTCCCCTGTTGACCGAATCCACCCACCCCTATCGGGCGGCCTTTACCCTGACCATCACGACCACCATCATTGGCCTGTTCGCCCTGGGTTTCTGGGAGCAATACACCTGGCTCCGCGATACGCCGGGGACCTACCAGGTCCTGCGTTTGGCAGGCATGGTCATGTTCCTCCTGGGCAGCCTGTGGGCGCCTTTCCAGCGCCACGCCGGTCGGGCCCTGGGCTACGGGTGGATTGCCGAGAACGGGCTGGGCCTTCTGGCCCTGGGACTGGGCGGCAGGGAAGGTGTCCAGGCCTACGCGGCCTTGATGCCCGCGCGCATGGTCTTGATGTGGGCTCTGGCGGTGAGTTTGAGCATCCTGGGCCATCCCGAAGATGCTTGGCACCGGGAAGCCTTGTGGGGCCGGGCGGTGCGCAAACCCCTGGCCTCGGGCCTGTGGGTGCTGGGCTGGGCCGGCTTGGCGGCCTGGCCTCTGACCATTGGCTTATGGCCTCGGTGGCACCTGGCCCGTGCTCTGACGACTTTCGGTCCTGTATGGACGGGTGCCTTCGTCGCGGGGTTGCTTGCCCTCTCGGCCACGGCACTGCGATGGTTACGAGTGCTGCTGGCGCCCCCCGCGTCCACCGAAAACACGGGCCCTTTGCGTGCCGAGACCTCCTGGGACCGCATCGCGCTGGTCGCGGGGTATGCACTGGTTGTGGCGGGTTTCGTTCTGCCGCATGTTTTGAACCCCTGGGTGCTGCGTGCGGTGGAGCATTTCCCCCACCTGCTGGGTAAGTAAGGTAAAATGAGACCGCTTTTCAGATTCTCACAGCGGAGGGTGTGGCATGCGCTATCCCAAACTGCCCTCGCGACAGGAGAACTTCGCGGAATGGTACAACCAGCTGGTCTTGCGGGCGGAACTCGCGGACTATGCGCCGGTGCGCGGTTGCATGGTGGTGCGTCCCTACGGATGGGCCCTGTGGGAGAACATCCAGCGCGCCCTGGACCGGCGCTTCAAAGCCACGGGACATCAGAACGCGGCTTTCCCCCTCCTGATTCCCCTGTCCTTCTTCGAGAAGGAAAAACAGCACGTGGAAGGCTTTGCACCCGAGCTGGCCATTGTGACCCATGGTGGCGGCAAGAAGCTGGAAGAGCCCCTGGCCGTGCGCCCGACTTCGGAAACCATCATCGGGTACATGTGGTCCAAATGGATTCGCTCGTATCGCGACCTCCCCCAACTCCTCAACCAATGGGGGAACGTGGTCCGGTGGGAGTTGCGCACCAAGCTCTTCCTGCGCACCCTGGAGTTCTACTGGCAGGAAGGACACACGGCCCATGCCACCCGGGAAGAGGCGGAAGAGGAGACCATGCGCATGTTGCGGGTGTACGAGGACTTCGCGGTCAACGAGGCCGCCATCCCGGTGATTCCGGGCCGCAAATCGGAAAGCGAGAAGTTCGCGGGCGCGGTGACCACCTACACCATTGAGGCCATGATGGGGGACAAACGGGCTCTCCAGGCCGGCACGTCCCATTTCCTGGGTCAGAACTTTGCCAAAGCCTTTGACATCAAGTACCTGGACCGCAACAACCAGTTGCAGTATGTGTGGACCACCTCCTGGGGCCTGTCCACGCGCTTCATTGGGGCCATCATCATGGTCCATGGTGACGACCAGGGCCTGGTGCTGCCGCCGCGTTTGGCCCCCATCCACGCGGTCATCGTGCCCATCTGGAAGAGCGATGACGACGAGGCCCGCATTCTGGAAGCCGCGCGCCAGCTGCACCAGCGCCTGAAGGAGGAAGTCCGATACCGGGGCGAGCCGCTGCGGGTCCACCTGGATGACCGGGACCACCTGACCCCGGGCTTCAAGTTCAACGACTGGGAGCTGCGCGGGGTGCCCGTGCGCATCGAGCTGGGCCCCAAGGATTTGGATGCCCACGCCGTGACCCTGGCCCGCCGGGACAAGCCGGGCAAGGAAGGCAAGGAAACGGTCTCCATGGACGCCCTGGCGGAGCGCCTCCCGCGGTTGCTGGATGAAATCCACGAGAGCATGTACGCCAAGGCCAAGGCCTTCCTGGAGGACAACATCCACGAGCCCGAGACCTACGACGAACTCAAGGAAATCGTGCGGGACGGATGGGCTCTGGCCTGGTGGTGCGGCAACGAGGCTTGCGAAGACCGTATCAAGGAGGACACCAAGGCCACCAACCGGTGTCTGCCCCTGGAACAGCCGGGAGGCGAGGGCCGGTGCGTGGTGTGTGGAG
>WFVP01000431.1 GCA_015491595.1 Anaerolineales bacterium | reverse complement strand
GACCTGGAAGAAGCCCTCTTGGGGCTGTTGGAAGCCGCGGATGCGGAGGAGTATGAACTGGTGACCCTCTTTTACGGCGCGGACCTGGAAGCGGAAGCGGCCCATCGGCTAGCCGATCGGGTGCGCAAGACCTATCCAGACCTAGAAGTCGAACTCCAGTATGGCGGTCAGCCGCACTACCTGTTCATTCTGTCCCTGGAGTGAGGCTGGATGGTCTCCCAGAAAGCGGGGAAAACGGGTGGCTTTCGGGAGGTGGAACACACCGCGGATTGGGCGTTGGAGGTCTGGGCGCCTTCTCTGGAAGCCCTACTGGAACAGGCGGCCCGCGGTATGTACGCCATGGCCCGTACCCGATTGAAGCCGGAACCGCGCGTCACCCGTACCTTCACCCTTCCTTTTGAAGACCCCGAGACACTCCTGGTGGACTTTCTCAACGAGTTGCTTTATCTGGAAGAGGTGGAAGGATTGGGGTTTGACACCTTCCATTTGCGCCTGGAAAATGGGAAATTGGAGGTGCAGGTGGAGGGCGCGCCCATCGAGGGCATGGAGAAACTCATCAAAGCCGCCACCTTTCACAATCTGCGCATTGAGCAGCGGCCGGAAGGCTGGTGGGCAACGGTGGTATTCGACGTGTAAGGTGGGGCGTCCCCGTGGTCTCACTTGAGACAAGGAGGAGCGATGCGTTTGAAGGACCTGGTTCGCATCAGCGAATACGAATGGGAAATCCCCAAAGACTATCGAAGCGACATGCGGGTCCCGGTGCGCATTTTCGCCACCCGGGAACTCCTGGAAGCCGTGTTGGAGGACAAATCCCTGGAACAGGCGGTGAACGCGGCCACCCTGCCCGGCGTGGTGGGGCGGGTGCTGGTCATGCCCGATGTGCACCAGGGGTACGGGTTTCCCATCGGCGGTGTCGCGGCCACCAAGTACCCCGAGGGCATCATCTCCCCCGGGGCCATTGGGTACGACATCAACTGCCTGCCGGCCTACGCGCGGGTGCTTCATGAATTCGGCTATACCCGTCCCATCGGTGCCATGGCCCACGCATGGCGGCAGGCGGCCCTGAGGTGCTTCCGTCTGGAGGACCCGGAACCGGATTGGGCCCGTCCGGCCCTGTGGTTCGGGCAGAGGCCCAAGGCCCCCATGCTGCGCCTGGTCACCGAATCGGGCGACGAACTGGTGGCCACCGCGGACCATCCCGTATGGACGCCGGAGGGCATGGTCCCCCTGGAGGACCTGAAACCCGGCATGTGGGTGGCCCGGTATCCCTTCGAAGGCGTGCCCTATGAGGAGCCTTTGGACGAGGTGGTGCTTTCGGAAGAGCGGTTCCGCGCCTTCCTCAAGGGACTCGGAAAATCGGACACCGCGATTGACCAGAGCACGGCGTGGCTGAAGGCCCGGGGGCTGCTGCCGCTGACCTATCGTTCGCCCCAACTCCCCCTCCTCCTGCGCATTCTGGGCTACCTTTTTGGCGATGGCACGGTGACCTTCACCGGCAAACGCCGTCAAGGGATGGTGCAGTTCTACGGGCAGGAGGAAGACCTGCGTATGCTCCAGCAGGACCTGGCCCGGTTGGGCTTCCGGGCGGGCCTCTACACCCGAACGCGACAGCATCGCATCCAGACGCCTTACCGGGAATACGCCTTCACCCGAACCGAAATCCGGTTGCAGGTCGCCAGCACCGCGCTGGCCGGATTGCTGGCCGCCCTGGGCGCGCCGGTGGGGAACAAGGCCCGACAGGATTACGACCTGCCGGCCTGGCTGGAGCAGGCCCCCTTGTGGCAGCAGCGTCTCTTCCTGGCCGGGTTGTTTGGCGCGGAACTCACCGCGCCCCAAACCGTACCCGGTCATCCCAAGACCTTCGCTTCTCCCGCGCTTTCCATGACCAAAGGTCGGCCCTGGGCCGAGAGCGGACGGCGGTTCCTGGAAGGCCTGCGACGCATGCTCGCGGCCTTCGGTGTGCGCACCCGGCCGTTGTGGGAAGGCGAAGAGGTCCTCCAGGGCCGAGGCGAGCCCAGGGTGCGGCTGCGCCTTCTGGTGGAATCCGACGCGGAGAACCTGCTTCGCCTATGGGGCCGAATTGGCTTCGAATACAACCGTAAACGTCAGGCCCGGGCCATGGCCGCGGTCCTGTACCTCAAGGTCAAGCAGCGCCATCTGGCCGTTCGGGCCTGGGCGGAGGAACAGGCCCGCGTGTTCACACAGGCCGGCGAACCTCTGGCCGCGGTGGTGGAGACTCTGGAACGGGAAGCGGGCGTGAACCGCCGGTTTGTGGAACGCTCCCTGTACCGGGGACGGGTAACCGGCCCACGGCCCGCGCATGATTTCCCCACCTTCGAGGCCTTCCTGGAAGAACGCACCCGGGGCCTGGGGGAAAGCGGCATGGTATGGGACCGGGTGGTGGCCGTGGAGCCCACGGAAGACGAGGCGTGGGTGTACGATTTCACCATGGACCACCCGGACCACAACTTCGTGGCTGAGGGCTTTGTGGTTTCCAATTGCGGCGTGCGCTTGCTGGCCACCCGGCTTCCCTACGAGAAGGCCGAACCCTACCTGGATACCCTGGCCACTCTCATCGACCAGTACTGTCCCAGCGGTGTGGGACGGAGCGGGCACGTGAAGATTTCCACCAAGGAACTGGACCGCGTCGCCCGGGAAGGCGCGCGCTGGGCCCTGCAACACGGCTACGCCACCAAGGAAGACCTGGAACGTACCGAAGAGGGCGGTCGCCTACCCCACGCGGACCCCTCCAAAGTGAGCGGTCGGGCCAAGGAGCGGGGTAGGACGCAACTGGGCACGGTGGGTGCGGGGAACCACTTCATCGAGGTGGATGTTATCGAGCAGATTTTTGACGAAGAGGCGGCCCGGGCCTTTGGCCTGGAAGAGGGGATGCTCGCGGTGCAGATTCACTGCGGCTCTCGGGGTTATGGCCACCAGATTTGTTCCGACTACGTGCGGGATTTCCAGAAAGTCGTGCATCGGTACGGCATCCGCCTGCCCGACCGAGAACTGGTCTGTGCCCCGTTGAATTCGCCCGAGGGTCAGGACTATCTCGGTGCGATGCAGGCTGCGGCGAACTTCGCCTTCTGCAACCGCCAGATTCTGGCCCACTTCGTGCGTCGCGCCTTCGAGGAGACCTTCCGGGGAAAGGCGCGGCAGGACGAGTGGTATCCCCGCCAGGTGTACGATTTAGCGCATAATATCGGCAAAATCGAAGTGCATGACGTGGACGGCAAGCGCATGAAGGTCTGCGTCCACCGCAAGGGCGCGACGCGCGCCTTTGGCCCCCACGTACCCGGCGTACCCGCGGAGTACCGGGAGGTGGGCCAACCTGTGCTGGTGCCCGGCAGCATGGGCACGGCCTCCTGGGTGCTGGTGGGCACCGAGGACAGCATGAAAAAGACCTTCGGTTCCTCCTGCCACGGCGCGGGCCGGGTGATGAGCCGGGCCAAGGCCAAGAAAACGGTGAGGGGCGAGAAACTCCTTCGCCAACTGGAAGGCGAAGGCATTCGGGTGCGGGCCGGTTCCATGCGGGGTCTGGCCGAGGAAGCCCCCTTCGCCTACAAGGACGTGGACCTGGTGGTGGAGACGGTGGTGGGCGCGGGCATCGCCCGTAAGGTGGCCCGTCTCCGTCCGGTGGCCGTGATCAAAGGGTAACCCGTTCTCCCGCCGTCCCGAGGGCGACTTTCATGTTGGAGACACCTCTGCCCCTTTCCCAAATGCGGGTGTTCCTGGCCGCGGATGCCCGTTTCCCCCATCCTGCCCAGGAGCCGGAGGGGGACGTGGTGTGGATGGTCCATCAGCGCACCACGCTTCCCCTGGCACCGGCCTTGGAAACGCTGTTGGGCTTGCAGGTCCAAAGCCTCGCCTTGTTTCCCCTTTTTGGCCGCGGGGAGGAGGGTCCCTGGCTGGTGGATACTGGCGAATACACCCACCCTCCCGAAATCCACGCCTTCCTGCCTGACTATGTCCGCCTCCTGGCCCGACCTTTTCCAGAGCTGGAGGTGACCTGGGAAATTTGGGTGGTTTCGGGGGTGACGGTGGTAGGCCGGGTCCATTGGGCGTGCAAAGGGTCCACCCCCCAGATCTTCCGATGGGGATGGGCTGGATGGCTGCGGCCGTTACGGGAAGGTACACCCTTCGAGCCCCGGGAGCGAGGAGCCATCACCTACCTGGCAGGCCATACACCCGCAGGCCATACCCTGCTGTACATGACCGGTGGTCCGGAGGGCATTCTGGGCCCGTATCCGGCCCTGGTCCTTCGGCATGAGGCCCAGCCCGGGGAACAACGCACGTTTACGTGGGTCTGGACACTGGACGAGGAGGAGGAAGCGGGGCTGACCCGGGCCCGACACTGGGCCGCCCAACCCTGGGAAGCCCATCGCGCCCGACGGCAACTCTTGGACGCCCAAATGCCCCAGGTCCGCACAGGCCAGGCGCGCATCGACCGTGCCCTGGCCCGCGGACGCCAGGCGGCCCCCCGGTTTCTGGTGCGCAGTCCCCGGGCAGAGCGGCCCTACCTGGTCGTCCACCGTCGGCCCGAAGACCATCGTTTTGCTTCCCACCACTCGGAGGATGTGCCCTCCTTTCCCGAACTCTGGTACTGGATAACCCAGTACGGGTTACCCGGCGTCCAGCCCTGGGTCCAGTCTTTACTGGAGGCCTTGATTGCGGTGCGCAATCGGTATGGGGAGGTGGACGGTCGTCCAGCCCTGTGGGGGCCCCAGGGGCAGTTTTTGGCCCATCCGCTGGCCATCGACCTAGTATGGCGCATCCATCAAGTGTGGCGAGATGAGGCCTTTCTTCGTCGAGTGTTTCCGGTCTTATGGGATTTGTTACAGGCCTGGTTTTCCCCGCGCCATGACCGCGACGGCGATGGATGGCCGGAATGGGACCATCCGGCGCAGGTCGGTATCCCTTTCCTCCCGGAATTCTCCCCATGGCATGCCTGGTCCACAGCCCAGGACGTGCGTACCGTAGAAAGCCCGGCGCTGCTGGCCTTCCTTTATCGAGCCTGCAGGCAGATGGCGGATATGGCTCGGCTCCTGGAACGGGAAGATGCGGTAGCGGCCGCGGAAGGATGGGCGCAGCGTCTGCAGCACCTCTGGCAGGAGCATCGCGGTGCCCGGCTTCTCCCCGGTTATCGGGACCGGGACACCCATCTCACCCATGAGGGGCGTCGTATCTGGCAGGGGCGCGGTTCAGGAACGTTTTCCCTGGAACCCCCATTGACTCTGAGCACGCCAGCACGGCTGGTGGTCCATGTGTGGGTGCGGGGTTCGGCTCGAAGCCAGGTTCAGGTTCGCATCCTGGGCTGGGACCCGCAAGGCCGTCGGGTGCAGGTCCTTCTTCCGCCAGAGGGTTTCCGCTGGTACGAAGGTCGCGGTGTGGCCACCACCGAGGACGTCTTCCAGAAGATGGAACAGGTGGAGGTAAACGGTCTGAAGCGACGAGACCGGGTGGTGTTACGCGTGGGAAATTTGGCTCAGAAGGACATCAGCCTGTTCGTACCCTTATGGGCCGGGTTGCTGTCTCCCAACGAAGCCCGCGGTCTTATTGGCCGTTATCTGGACTTTGAGTCCCTTTTCTGGCGTCCCGGAGGATGGTCTTTAATGCCCGGTCGTCGTGTGCCGGAGGAAGGAAAGGCCGTGTCCCTGTTATGGAATGTCCTGGTACTGGAAGGATTGATGCAGGTGGAGGCATGGGAACTGGCCTCCCGGATGGCCTTGCATTTGCTGGAGTTTCAAAGTCGGGTGCTGGATCAGGAAGGGGGATTCTACGCGACCTACCATGGCGAAACGGGACAGGGCCTGACGGCCGCCGAGACCATCACCGGGCTTCCCCCTTTGGGCACATTGCTCGCCCTGGCGGGACTCCAATTCCTGCCAGGCTTGCGAGTGCGCTTTTTGCACCCTTCGCCGCTGGCCTTCCCCCTGACGGTGCAAATCTGGGGCGCGGTCTTACGACGGACGCCTGAGGAGACGGAAGTCCGTTTCCCCTGGGGAGACCGACGGCGCTTTCCGCCGGACGTGCGCGGCGTGCTCTCCCTCAAGCAAGGACAGTTGGTCGAGGGCTAAACGATGAACCGGCCCTCCTGCATGAGGGGCTGGCCGTCGACCCATACGTTGACCCGTAGGGGGATGACGTCTACGTGGACGCGGCTGTGCCAATCCGCACCCGTCCGGTCGGCATATGGGTCCCCAAAGGCCACGTGAACACCCGGGAACTTCTCGTCTTGCAACAGGTTCCCGGTGAGTTCCCGGAGGAATTCGTTGGTTCCAAT
>WFVP01000430.1 GCA_015491595.1 Anaerolineales bacterium | reverse complement strand
CCATCCGCGTTCGCGGAGGATGATGGTGATATGTGAGGTGCGGCGGCGATAGGGCTTCACCCGCCCACGCGCGGCGAAGCGATAACGTTTGTAGCGGGGACCCTCGTCGGCATAGATGCGGTAAATGTAGAGGTCATCCCGGTGCAGACCGAAATTCTCTTCCGCGTTGGCAATGGCGGATTTGAGCAACTTCTCCACCATGCGAGCACCCCGATGGGGCATAAAGCGCAGGATGTGCAACGCCTCCACCGCGCCCTTGCCCCGAATCACGTTGATAACCCGACGCACTTTGTAGGGCGAAATGGGTGCCCGCCTCAACACGGCTCGTACGTCCAGCGTCATGGTTCCTGCCTCCTCAACCGTCCTGACTCCAGGGTAGGACCTCCCGGTCCCGCGCTATTTGCGCTTCTTCTTCTTTTCCACGATGTGCCCCCGGAAGGTCCGGGTGGGCGCGAACTCGCCCAGCTTATGGCCCACCATCTGCTCGGTGATGTACACCGGGATGTGACGACGCCCGTTGTGGACCGCGATGGTGTGGCCCACCATCTCGGGGAAAATCGTGCTGTCCCGACTCCAGGTCCGAATCACCCGCTTTTCACCCTTCTCGTTCAACTCCCGAATCTTCTTCAAGAGTTTGGGGTCAACATACGGTCCTTTCTTCAACGACCGACCCATAAGCCCACCTCCTGGCTACTTCTTCCGCTTGGATTTCTTCTGGCGCGGCTGCACGATGAACTTCGTGGTCCGCTTGTTCTTGCGGGTCTTCTTCCCCAAGGTCTTCCAGCCCCACGGGGACTTGGGCGAAGGCATACCGATGGGCGCGCGACCCTCGCCACCGCCGTGGGGGTGGTCCACCGGATTCATGGCCGAACCCCGTACCGTGGGACGCCAGCCCATATGGCGCTTGCGTCCCGCTTTACCAATCTTGATGTGGGCGTGCTCCACATTCCCCACCTGCCCGATGGTGGCATAACAAGACAGGTGAATCAGGCGCACTTCACCCGAGGGCAGGCGGACGTGGGCATATTCGCCCTCCTTGGCCATGAGCTGGGCCGAGGTACCCGCGGCCCTTACCAGCTGGCCGCCCTTCCCCGGTGTGAGCTCGATGTTATGGATGAGGGTACCGGTGGGGATATTGGCCAGAGGCAGGGCGTTGCCCGGGCGGATTTCCGCATCGGGCCCGGCCATCACGGTATCCCCGACCCGCAAGCCCACGGGCGCGATGATATAGCGCTTTTCACCGTCCGCATATTGCAACAGTGCGATGCGGGCCGTCCGGTTGGGGTCGTACTCGATGGCGATGACCTTGGCGGGAATACCGCGCTTATCGCGCTTGAAATCGATGATGCGGTAGTACCGCTTGTTGCCGCCACCCCGATGCCGCACGGTGATGCGGCCCTGATTGTTCCGGCCCGCGTGCTTCTTCAGCGGCTCAATCAAGGATTTCTCCGGCTCCGTCTTGGTGATTTCCTCGAAGGTGTAGCCGGTGCGATGCCGCAGGCTCGGCGTCACGGGCTTGTACTTCTTGATTCCCATGGCTTTACTCCTGCACGCCCTCGAAGATGTCCAGGCGATAGCCCTCTTCCAGGGTCACGATGGCTTTCTTGTATCCCGGCCGTCGAATCACCCAGCGGTACGTACGCCAGTCCCGCTTGCGCTTGGCGGGCACGTTCATCACGTGCACCTTCTTGACCTTCACGTTGAAAATCTTCTCTACCGCTTCCTTAATAAGCGGCTTGTTGGCATACGGCGCGACCTCAAAGGTGTACTGGTTGTACTTCTTGGCCAAGCGCACGGATTTCTCCGTGAAAATGGGTCGTCGCAAGATGTCGTACAGGTTCACATCCGACATGGCATCGCCTCCCTTAGCCCAAGAAGGACTCCAGCACCTTAATCGCCTTCAAGGGCATGAGGACCTTGTCAAAACTCAACAGGTCCCGGACGTTCACGTAATTGGCCAGCAGCGTCTTGGCATAGGGCAGGTTGGCCGTGGCCTTGGCCACCACGAAGTACTGCTCGCTGTGCTTGGGGTTCTCCGGCAGCAGCACCAAGACCGTGGCCTCATCCCCGGCCAGGCGGGTGAGGGCCTCGTCCATCAGCCGGGTCTTGAGCTCGGGCAACTTCAGGTCGTCCACCACAATGATGGCCTCTTCCTTGGCCTTGACCGACAGGGCCGACCGCAGGGCCGCGCGGCGCATCTTCTTGGGCATGTCCTGGTAATAGTCCCGCGGCTTGGGGCCGTGCACCACGCCACCGCCCACCCACTGAGGCGCGCGGATGGAGCCCTGCCGGGCCCGACCCGTGCCCTTCTGAGGCCAGGGCTTGCGGCCACCGCCCCGGACCTCGCCCCGGGTCTTGGTGCTGTGGGTCCCCAACCGGGCGTTGGCCATCTGCCGGACGTACGCCTGGTGCATCAGGTCCGGCCGAATGGGCGCCTCGAAAATCTTGGCCGGCAGTTCGGTCTCGCCAACCTGTTCACCCTGCATGTTGTATACCGGCACCTTCATGGCTTTTTCTCCTCGCTGACCGCCGTCAGGCGTCTGCCGACAGCCGGATTAGTCCTTCACGCGGTTTTTGTAACTCTCACGGATGAGCACCAGCCCACCGTTGGGACCGGGCACCGCGCCCTTCACGGCCAACAAATGCCGCTCCGGATCCACCTTGACCACGGTCAGGCCGATGATGGTGACCCGCTCGTTGCCCATGTGGCCCGGGCCTCGTTGGCCCTTCCAGGTCCGACCCGGGTCCGTGGCCGCGCCCCGGGCACCGGGGGCCCGGTGCCGGTCCGTCTGGCCGTGGGTCTTGGGCTGCCGGGAGAAACCATGACGCTTGATGGCACCAGCAAACCCACGACCCTTGGACCATCCCGTAACGTCCACCTTCTCCCCTTCTTTGAAAACTTCCACCGTGATGACATCCCCCTCCTTCACCTCCGGGTCCTCTCCTTCAAAGCGGAACTCCCGCAACACCCGCAGGGGCGGCACCCCCGCCTTCTGGAAGTGGCCCCGCAGGCCCGCGGGCACCCGCTTGGACTTGACCTCTTCAAAGCCCAGTTGCACCGCCCGATAACCATCCCGCTCGGGCGTGCGAATCTGGGTCACGTAGCACGGACCCGCCTGAATGATGGTCACCGGGATGGCCCGGCCGTCTTCGTCAAAGATTTGCGTCATACCCACTTTACGTCCGATGATTGCCTTGATCATCCTTACTTCTCCTGCAAAAAGGACGCGCGATGGGTATCGGTCCCATCGCGCGCCTCAGGATGCCTATGGGGCGCTGGTTATCCCGATACCCACGGATATCGCAGCCTTATGCGCATGGTCAAGGTACTTGCCCCTTTGGTTCCGTTCGAGCCAAAGGGGTAGTATACCACAAAACCGGCTTCTGGACCACCGGTCAGGGCAGTTTAATCTCAATATCCACGCCTGCCGGCAAATTCAACCGCATCAGCATGTCGATGGTCTTCGCGTCGGGGTCGATGATGTCAATCAAGCGCTTGTGCGTGCGAATTTCAAAGTGTTCCTGAGAGTTCTTGTCGATGAAGGGCGAACGCATCACCGTGAACCGCTCCCTTCGGGTGGGCAGGGGCACAGGCCCGATGACCCGCGCGCCTGCCCGCTCGGCCGTCTCGACGATGCGCTTCGCCGACTGGTCGAGAATCCGGTGGTCGTACGCCTTCAAACGTATCCGAATCCGTTGCCTGGCCATGGTTCACCTCCGCGTCCCTGAAATGCCGTCCCTCAACCCAGTACATCGGTGATGGTGCCTGCACCCACGGTGAGACCACCTTCCCGGATGGCGAACCGCTGCCCCTTCTCCAGGGCAATGGGGTACATCAACTCCACTTCCAGGTTCACGTGGTCGCCAGGCATCACCATCTCCACCCCTTCCGGCAACTGTATCGTCCCCGTCACGTCCGCCGTCCGCAGGTAGAACTGCGGCCGATACCCGCTGAAGAAGGGCTTGTGCCGTCCACCCTCTTCCTTCCGCAACACGTACACCTGCGCCCGGAACCGCTTGTGCGGCTTGATGCTCCCAGGCGCCGCCACCACCATCCCCCGGCGAATCTCCCGCCGGTCAATGCCCCGCAAAAGCAACCCCACGTTGTCTCCCGCAATGGCCTCGTCCAGCACCTTGTGGAACATCTCCACGCCCGTCACCACCGTCTTGATGGGCTCGTCCCGGTACCCCACAATCTCCACCTCATCGCCCACCTTGATTTTGCCCCGCTCCACACGACCCGTCACCACCGTGCCACGACCCTTGATGCTGAACACGTCCTCAATGGCCAGCATGAAGGGCTTGTCCACCTCCCGCGGCGGCTCCGGAATGTACTCGTCCATCACCCGCAACAGCTCCGCAATGGGCTGGTACTCCGGCGCATCCGGGTCCTGACTCTCGCTCTGCAACGCCTGCAACGCACTCCCCTTCACCACCGGCACCTCATCTCCCGGATACCCGTACTCGCTCAGCAACTCCCGCACTTCCAGTTCCACCAGCTCCAAAAGCTCCGGGTCGTCCATCATGTCCACCTTGTTCAGGAACACCAAAATGTACGGCACCTCCACCTGCCGGGCCAGCAGCACGTGCTCCCGGGTCTGGGGCATGGGCCCTTCCGGCGCCGCCACCACCAGAATCGCCCCGTCCACCTGGGCCGCACCCGTAATCATGTTCTTGATGTAGTCCCGGTGCCCCGGCATGTCCACGTGGGCATAGTGCCGCTTGGGCGTCTCATACTCCACGTGGGCAATGTTGATGGTGATGCCCCGGGTCCGCTCCTCCGGCGCCTTGTCAATCTGCTCGAAGGGCACGTACTGCCCCCACCCCCGCAGGGCGCAGTACTTCGTAATCGCCGCCGTCAGCGTGGTCTTCCCGTGGTCAATGTGCCCAATCGTCCCCACGTTCAGATGGGGCTTCGTCCGTTCAAACTTCGGCTTGCTCATCGGTTCACCTCCTCCGTAAGCGCTTAGACTTTTTCGCCTTTGATGATGGCCTCGGCTACATTCTCGGGCACAGGCTCATAGTGGTCGAATTCCATGGTGAAGGAACCCCGGCCCTGAGTCGCCGAACGCAAAGCCGTGGCGTAACCGAAGAGCTCGGCCAGCGGCACCAGGGCCCGCACCGAGCGCACATTCCCCGGGCGGCTCTCCATCCCCAGAATCTGGGCCCGCCGGGCGGACAGCTGGCCCAACACCTCGCCCAGGAACTCTTCGGGCACGGTGACCTCGACTTTCATGATGGGCTCCAGCAGTACCGGCTTCCCCCGCATGACGGCATCCTTGAACGCAATGGAAGCCGCGACCTTGAAAGCCATTTCGCTGGAATCCACCTCGTGGTAGGAACCATCGACCAGGGTCACCTTCACGTCGGTCACGGGATAGCCTGCCACCACGCCGGTATCGGCCGCTTCCCGGATACCCTTCTCCACCGCGGGGATGAACTCCCGCGGGATGACACCGCCCACAATTTTGTTCTCGAACACGATGCCCGAACCGGGCTCCGCGGGCTCCACGTTGATGACCACATGGCCGTACTGGCCACGGCCGCCCGTCTGCTTGATAAAGCGTCCTTCCACCTTCTCCACTGGCTGGGTGATGGTTTCCTTGTAGGCCACCCGAGGCCGTCCCACCCGAGGATGCACGTTGAACTCCCGACGTAACCGGTCGATGAGGATTTCCAGGTGCAACTCGCCCATCCCCTCAATAAGGGTCTGTCCTGTAGCCTCATCGGTGCGCACCCGGAAGGTGGGGTCCTCCTCGGACAGCTTTTGCAAAGCCCTGGCCAGTTTATCCTGTTCCGCGGAGGACTTGGGCTCGATGGCCACCGCGATGACGGGCTCGGGAAACCGAATGGGCTCCAGGAGGATGGGGTGTTTTTCGTCGCACAGGGTGTCGCCCGTAATCACGCTCTTCATGCCCAATACCGCGGCGATGTCACCAGCCCGCACCTCGTTGATGGGCTCCCGTCGGTTGGCGTACATGCGCAACAGGCGGCCCACCCGCTCTCGCTTCTCCTTCGTGGCGTTGTAGACCATGGTGCCCTGGGTGAGCACACCGGAATACACGCGAATGTACGCCAGTCGGCCCACGTAGGGGTCGGTCACAATCTTGAAAGCCAGCGCGCACAGGGGCGCGTCGTCACTGGCCGGCCGCTCTTCGATTTCCCCGGTCCGTGGGTTCTCCCCTTTCACCGGCGGGATGTCCACCGGGGAAGGCAGGTAATCGATGACGCCGTCCAACAGGGGCTGGATGCCCTTGTTCCGCAAAGCGCTTCCACAGAAGACGGGCTGGGCCTTGTTGGCGATGGTGGCCCGGCGGAGGGCGGCCTTCAACTCTTCCACGGGGATGTCCTCGCCCTCCAGGTACTTCATCATGATGTCGTCATCCAGCTCCGCCAGGGCCTCGATCATGGCCTCCCGGGCGGCCCGGGCCTCCTCCTCCAGTTCCGGGGGAATCGGCCCTGTCATGGGTTCCTTGCCCAGGTCGTCCACCCAGGTGATGGCCTGCATGGTCATGAGGTCCACCACACCCCGGAAGGTGGACTCTTCTCCGATGGGTAGTTGCACGGGGATGGGGTTGGCCCCCAATCGCTCCCGGATGCTCTCCACCGAGCGCTCGAAAGAAGCGCCCACCTTGTCCATTTTGTTGATGAAGCAGATACGGGGCACCCCGTATTGGTCCGCCTGGCGCCATACGGTTTCACTCTGGGGCTCCACACCCTGGGACGCGTCAAAGACCACGATGCCGCCGTCCAGCACCCGCAGAGAGCGCTGCACCTCGGCGGTGAAGTCGATGTGTCCGGGGGTATCAATGATGTTGATTTGGTACCCCTTCCACTCCGCGGAAACGGACGCGGCCACGATGGTGATGCCCCGCTCCCGCTCCTGTTCCATGTAATCCGTAACCGTCGTACCCTCATGAACTTCGCCCATACGATGGGTACGACCGGTGTAGAACAGGATGCGCTCCGTGGTCGTGGTCTTCCCCGCGTCAATGTGGGCGATGATGCCGATATTTCGGTATTTCTCGATAGGATACTTCCTGGGCATCGCGTCCTTTCCCGTGCTCAAGAATAAGATTCGTCATACAAGTCGTTCACATTACGTCACCCTTTCCCGAAGCCAGGCACAAAAAAGCGACGCGCTGACCGCGCGCCGCTTTTCGGGGCGCCGTGGCTTAGAACCTGAGATGGGCGAAGGCCCGGTTGGCCTCGGCCATGCGGTGGGTTTCCTCCCGCTTGCGCACCGCCGCGCCCTGACCGCGGGCTGCATCCATGAGTTCCGCGGCCAGCTTTTCCGCAAAGCTCTTCCCCTGCCGCGCACGGGCCGCGTGGATAATCCAGCGGCAGGCCAGGGCGAACTGGCGATGGGGAGGCACTTCCATGGGAATCTGGTACGTCGCGCCACCCACCCGGCGAGGCCGCACTTCCATAATGGGCGAAGCGTTCTTGATGGCCTTCTCGAAGACCTTCAGCGGGTCCTCGCCCGTCTTCTCCGCAATGATGTCAAAGGCCTGGTAAACCAGGCGCGCGGCCACGCTCTTCTTGCCGTTCTTCATCACCCGATTGATGAAGGACTGCACATCCACCCGTCCGTATTTCGGGTCCGGCGGAATCTGGCGTCGCTCAGGACGATAACGCCGTGGCATAGGGTCTCCTCCTCACGTCCTTACTTCGGCCGCTTGGCCCCGTACTTGGACCGGGCCTGTCGTCGGGCCTCCACGCCCGCGGCGTCCAGGGCCCCGCGCACGATTTTGTAGCGCACACCCGGCAGGTCCTTCACACGGCCACCCCGCACCAGCACCACCGAGTGCTCCTGCAGGTTGTGGCCTTCACCGGGGATGTACGCCGTGACTTCCATACCGTTGGTCAAGCGCACCCGGGCAATCTTCCGCAACGCGGAGTTGGGCTTTTTGGGCGTCATGGTCCGTACGACCAAGCACACCCCCCGCTTCTGCGGGCAGCCCTTGGGCAAACGGATGCGCTTCCCCTTCAGGGAGTTGTACGTGTACAGCAGCGCGGGGGCCTTGGGCTTGTCCCGCTTCGGCTTCCTTCCCTTGCGCACCAGCTGGTTGATGGTCGGCACCGCTACCCTCCTTCAATCGTTTTACAGACAAAAAACCCTGTCACCGCAAATCTTGGCGGCAACATCAACATAATGTTTGCAATGTTTCATTGTCTTCGGGCCAGCGCTCACCATTATAGCCGAAGGGAAAAGCATGTCAAGCAAAGCGGGCACATTTTTCGAGAATTTCCTCCGGCAACAGGACGAAAAAACGCGCACCGCGCCCCAAGTCCCTCAGGAAATGGAGCGCGGTGCAGATGGAAAGGGAGGGAGGGGACTTCAGGAGGGCTCGGACTGGGAGTTCATCGGGGTCGTGGCTCGCAAGAAGCCGACAAAGAGCAAGACCACGCCCAAGAATTCTCCCAGGTACAGCGCATAAGGGATGCCCAAACGGCTGAAGAAGCCACCGAAGGCCGGCATGAGGGCCCCGGCGGCGATGAGCACGTTCCCAATGGCCCGGTGGAGGAGTACCCGTTTCCGCCAGAACAGGAAGGAAGAATACACCGCACCGCCCACCAGGGTCACCAGTCCGTACAAGTTGAAGAAGGGGGTCAGCACCCGCACCCCTGGCGTCACAATGGCATGTCCGCTCAACTCGCCTTCAATCATGAGGCTGGGGTCCAATTGCGCCGTGAACACTTTGTATACCGCATACAGGGAACCCAGACCCAAAATCACCATCAGGGTGTGGGCC
>WFVP01000429.1 GCA_015491595.1 Anaerolineales bacterium | reverse complement strand
ATTGGAAGATGTATCTCCTTCTTGCGCCGATAAGCAACCACACGGATTTACACAAAAATCAGCGTGGTCGAGTAAGAAGACCTTCGGGGGTTCCGGCACCCGGTCGAAAAACGGTAACATACACGTTCCGTTGCCCTTTTCTCAAGCTTCCTTCGGGGGAAGGCGATGTCCACAGGCAATGGGAGCAAGGCCGTACTGCGCATTTTGGCCGCGTGGGTCAAAGCCCAAGTGCAACGGGCCTTGGGCGACGAAACCCTCCAGGCCGTGGCCGGCGAACTGACCGACCTGGGCCACGACGAAGTGGCCCGCCGCCTGGAAACCTTCCTTGCCGGCCAAGGCCGTCGCGAGACCCTGGCCGCCGCGCTCCAGCGGGCCGACGCCTGCGCGCAGGAACGGCTGAAGGCCACGCCCCTTTACGCCCTGGCCCGCCAACTGCCCCTGCGGGACCTGCCCTCCCTGCTGGGAGCCCTGGAAGACCTGCCCCAGGATGACCTGGAGGAAACCCGCCTGGCCGCCCAGTTGCAAACCGTGCTGGAGCGGGACTGGTGCCTGCCGCCGGAGCAGGCCCAGAGCGTGGCCGGCATCTACCTGGCCTGCCTGCGGGAGGCCCTGCTGGAAGTGGAAACCGACGCACTCCTCACCATTGGCCGCGCGGTGTTGCGCACCGACGCCGCGGTGCAGCGCCTGGAGCAGGCCCTGCAGGCGTGGGGGCATAAGACCCGCCGGGACATCTCCATTCAAGGAAACGTGCACCGGGCCGTGCTCATCACCGGCGACCGGAACGTGGTGCAGGTCTTCCTGCGCGCCGTTCGGGTGGACCACCGCCCCCGGGTGCGGCGCTTTTTGGAGGAGTACCTGGGCACGCCCGGCGCTCCCGTCCCCTTTGGCGGACGCCGTCGTGAACTGGAAAGGCTCACCCGTTGGCTGGAAGAAGATGCCCGGCACCCCTATTTCTTCCTGTACGGCCCGGCCGGCCGCGGGAAGAGCGCGCTTTTGACCCGCTGGGCCACCGCGTTGGCGTCCCGGGACGATTGGGCCGTGCTCTTCGTGCCCATCAGTTTACGGGTGGAGACCCACCGGGCGCCGGTCTTCCTGCACGTGTTGGCCCAGGGCCTCACCCACCTTTACGAACCGGGGAAGACCCTGGACGAAACCGACCCCGATGTGCTGCTCAGCATTGCGGCCGACTACCTGGACCGGCAACGGCTACCCCCGGGGCGGAAGGGCCTGCTCGTTGTGTTGGACGGCCTGGACGAGGCCACCTGGCCCCAGGGGGCGGCCGCCTGGCGAACCCTCTTCCCGCGAGACCCCGCGCCCCACCTGCGGGTGGTGGCCGCCGCGCGGGTGTTGGCCACCGCCGATGTGCCGGGGTGGCTGACGCGGTTGGGCTGGCGGCCCGGCCTGACCCGAAGATATCGCCTGGAACGCCTCACCCAGGGCGGCATCCGGGAGGTGCTGGCCCAAATGCGGGTGCCCCTGGACGCGCTGAGCCGGGATGTGGACCTGGTGGAACGCCTGTATCGCCTGACGGACCAGGGCGACCCGTTGCTGGTCGCCTTGTACGCCCAGGACCTGCTGAACACGCACGAAGAAAAGGGCCCGGAGGCCGCGCAACAACGGGCGCGCCACATTGCCCAACTGGTGGGGAGCGGTTACGAAACCTTTGTCGAGGAGTATTGGTGGCCGGAATTGACCAAATGGTGGCGGGAACAGGGCCTGCCCGGGGATACCGAAGCCCGGGTGCGGGAAATCCTGGACCTGCTGGCCCTGGCCGAGGGGCCGATTCCCGAACCCGACCTGTTGCACCTGGCCCGCCAGGGGCCTGGAAGGGCAAGGCTGGACTTGGACCACCACACGCTGGACCGGACATGGGAGAACCTGGCTCGGGTGGTACTGCGCCGCCAGGAAGCCCACACCGTTTTGGTGACCTTTACCCACCCCAGGTTGCGGGAGTATTTCAAAGAGCGGCTGACCACACGCGACCCCGAACGGTGGCGGGAATTGCAGCGCCGTTACCGGGCCTGGATCGAGACAGAGGTAGCCCGCATCGCGGCGTCCGAAGAACCCGTGGAGGACGCCTCGCCCTATGTGTTGCAATATGCCGTGGACCACCTGTCCGACGCCCCCCTGGAAACCCTGCTGCCATTGGTAACCCAACCCGGCTGGCATCGAACCCGTGAGGCCGTGGAGGGTTCTTACGCGGGCTACCTGAGCGATGTCCGGGCCGTGTGGAATCGAGCCAAACAAACCAACGAACAACATCTAACTGCTAACCGCCAACCGCTAACTGCTATCGGCCTGGAGGTCCGCTGCGCCCTCATCCAGGCCTCCATCCACAGCCTGGCCGGGAACCTGCCGGATGAACTGCCCGCCCTTTTGGTGGAGAACGGCCTGTGGACCCCGCCCCAGGCCCTGGCCCACGTGCGCCAGATGCCGAAGGAATGGCAGCGGATGGAGGCCCTGGCTGCCCTGGCCCCGGTGCTGTCCCGCCGGGACCCGGCCTGGCTGAAGGAAGCCCTGGACGTCGCCCGGAGCATCCGGGATGAGCGGTACCGCGCCGAAGCCCTGGCATCCCTGGCGCCCCACCTGCCGGAGGCGTTGCTGGTCCAGGGCCTGGAGGC
>WFVP01000428.1 GCA_015491595.1 Anaerolineales bacterium | reverse complement strand
GCGGGAAACGGGTTTCGAAGGGGTGGGGGCCCGCTTGCGCATGTTCAAGACCGTGGCCATTTATTGGGGGCGGAAGCCCGCGGCTACAGGAAAAAAGACTTGATGGCCACCTTGGGGACCAGGGATTGCACTTGAGGAAGGTCGAGAAAACCGGCTCCCAGGACCTGGGTGTTGGCCGTACCGCATGCCACGCCCCAGCGGACCCAATCCTCCGGTTCTTTCCCCTGATACCAGGCGTAGAGCATCCCGGCCAGGAGGGCGTCCTCGCTTCCCCACGTGGTCAGGATGCGGGCCATGGGGAGCGCGCCGTGCCAGACCCGGCGCCCGTCGGAAAGGAGCAGGCCTTCGTGGTTCAGACTGACCGCGACCCAGGGAATGCCCTGGTCGTGCAGGGACCGAATCCCTTGCAGCACGTCCTCCAGGGAGGGGAGGGGACGGCCCAGCCATCGGGCCATTTCCTCCTGGTGGACCCGCACCATGTCGGGGCGCTGGGCAATCCCCTGGCGCAGCCCCAAGCCCGAGGAGTCCAGGACGGTCCAGGCCCCCTGGAGCCGAGCCTGGCGCACGCCCTCCGCAAGGGTGGCCGCGAGGGAAGGCGACCCTGCGGGACCACAGAAGACCGCGGCCTTGGCTTTGCTCAACCGAGGGAACACCTTTTGGCGCAGGTCCTCTTCCTCTTCCGGCTGGATGTCCGGGTAACTCTCTTCCTGGATGGTGTACGCCCGACCCGCGCCGTTGGCCATCACCAGCACTGCCCAACGGGTTTCGGCCCGGCAGGCCACGAAGAGGGCAGGGATGCCCTCGGCCTTCATCAACGTCTTGGCCCACCGTCCGGTGTACCCCCCTTGGAACCCTGTGGCCAATACAGGGACACGGAACCGGGCGAGGACGCGAGCCACGTTGTTCCCCTTGCCTCCGGCGTAGATGCGCACCACCCGCCCCCGGAGGCTCTGGTTGGGGTCCCATGTGCCCACCTGGAGGACTTTGTCCAGACTCGGATGGAGGGTAAGCGTAAGAATCATGCAATTTCACCCCTGGCGCATCCGAAAACAATGATAACACAAAATTTTGTCCCAGGGAAAGGATGACGAAAGTCCTCTTGTCTTTTGGCAATCCCTTTCAGGGGATGTTATCCTTGATTCCCGGAAGGTCGCAGCCTACATCCCCAAGGAGCCGATACATGACGGAACCGTCCCTGCCTGCATCCCTGGAAGCTTTGCTGGCCTCGCTGAATCCTCAGCAGCGGGAGGCCGTGACCGCCCCGCCGGGTCCGATTCTGGTGTGGGCCGGGCCCGGCTCGGGAAAGACGCGCGTGCTCACCTACCGCGTGGCTTACCTCATCGCAGCATACGGTGTTTCCCCCTGGAACATCCTGGCCGTGACCTTCACCAATAAGGCGGCCCGGGAGATGGAGGAGCGCCTGGAGCAACTTCTGGGCTCCACCCGGGCCTCCGGGCTCACGGTGGGCACTTTCCATGCCTTCTGCGCGCGCCTGTTGCGGCAAGAGGCCGCGTACCATCCCTTTACGTCCCGCTTCGTCATCGCGGACACCGATGACCAGCGTCGCTTGCTCCAGCAGGCGATGAAGGATTTGAACATCTCCGAAGCCTACTATCCCATCTCCCTGGTGCACACCAAGATTTCCCAGGCCAAAAACGCGGGGTTATGGCCGGAAGACTATCCCCAAGGGAGCCCTCGCGACCGCACCATCGCCAAAATTTATCAGCGTTACCAGGCGTTGTTGGAGGCCTCCCGGGCGCTGGATTTCGATGATTTGCTCCTCTGGGCCGTGCGCTTGTTGTCCGAGTATCCGGGCCTGCGGGAGAAATACGCCCGCCGGTATCAGCACATCCTGGTGGACGAGTTTCAGGACACCAACACCCTCCAGTACCACCTGGTGCGCTTGCTGGCCCAGGACCACCGCCGGCTTTTCGTGGTGGGGGATATGGACCAGGCCATTTACCGCTGGCGGGGGGCCGACTACAAAAACCTGGAGCGCTTCCAGCGGGATTTCCCCGAAGCTCAGGTGATTCCCCTGGAGGAAAACTACCGTTCGACCCAGTTCATCCTGGACGCAGCCATGGGGGTGATTCGTCCCCTGCATCGGAAGCCCAAGCGCCTGTATACCCGGCGCGGACAGGGCCGTCGCGTGGTGGTCAAAGAAGTACGGGATACCTACCAGGAGGCCACCTACGTGGTGGAGACCATCCTGGAACTGGTGCGGGCAGGCGAGGCCCGTTTGGGGGACGTGGCCATCATGTACCGGACCAATGCCCAGTCCCGGGTGCTGGAGGAGCGTTTCCTGGAGTACCGCTTGCCCTATCGCCTGGTGGGTGCCCAGCGGTTCTATGGACGTCGGGAGGTCAAGGACCTGCTGGCGTACTTGCGCCTGATTTACAATCCCGCGGACGAGAGCAGTCTGCTGCGCATCATCAATGTGCCCTCGCGCGGGATTGGTATGAAAACCCTGGCGGCCCTGCGCACCTATGCCCAACGCCAGGGGAAGGCCGCGGGGGAGGTGCTTCTGGACCTGGCCCACGACCCGGATGCCTACCACGCCGTGTTCCCGGGGCGCATGCATCGGGCGCTGTACGCGTTTGCCGTGCAGATGAAAACCTGGCAGGAAGAGGCCCTGGGGCGGTCGCCTCTGGCCCTGCTGGACCGCATCATCGAGGACGTGGGGTATGAGGCCTACGTGCGAGATGGAAGCGAAGAAGGGGAAGGACGCTGGGAGAACGTGCAAGAGCTGCGGCGTATCGCCAGCGAGTACCCCCCCGAGGCGCTCGAGGCGTTCCTGGAGGACGTGGCCCTGGTGTCCGATCAGGACACCCTGGAAAACGGGGACGCGCCCACGTTGCTGACCCTGCACGCGGCCAAAGGGCTGGAGTTTCCCGTGGTCTTCATCGTGGGCCTGGTCGAGGGCTTGCTCCCCCATGAGCGTTCCATGCATGACCCCGAAAGCCTGAACGAAGAGCGCCGCCTGTTTTATGTGGGCATCACCCGGGCCATGAATCGCCTTTACCTGGTGGTCCCGCGCACGCGATGGGCCTTTGGCGTGCCCGAACCCCAGGAACCCTCCCGCTTCCTCAAGGACCTGCCCATGGAGGCGGTGGAGGGGGACCTCCTGAAACTGTTCCCCGAACTCCGAAGGACCACCCGGGAGCCGTCATCCCGCCGGTCCCGGCGAGGGTCGCGCGCCGTGCCCGCGTATCGGGTGGGGATGCGGGTGCGCCACGCCCGGTGGGGCGAAGGGACCGTGGTTTCGGTGGAGGAGGCCGGAGGGGACCAAATCCTCATGGTGGCTTTTGACGGCGGCACCACCAAGCCCCTTTTGGCCTCCATGGCGCCCTTGGAGGTGGTGGAGTCGTAGACGCGGCGGGCCTGGCAAATCCCTCTGGACAATCGCCCGTGCGGGGACTATACTTGGAGCACGTTGTTTAGGGCATCTCGATGAGCGCACGGGCTTCCGTCGAAACGGTATACGACCTCCTCCGACTCCCCGAAGAAGAAATCCGGCGGCGCTTTCGGGTTTTGAAAGCCCGCTTGCCCTACCTTTACAAAACCGTCCTGCCGTACCGTCACGCACCCCGTACGGTGATTGTGGTGCCCAGCCTGACCCTGGACCAGGAGGTGCTCTCCAAAATCCGGGGGATTCACTTTTACGAAGAGCGCATGCTCTACCACCTGATGCTGCTCCAGCTCCCCCGAACGCAGGTCATTTACGTTACCAGTCAGGCCATTCACCCCACCATCGTGGACTACTTCCTGGGGCTGCTTCCCGGGGTGCCCATCTCCCACGCCCGAGAGCGGCTGACCCTCATCTACTGCCATGATGCTTCGGCCCGGTCCCTGACGGAGAAAATCCTCTCCCGTCCCCGGCTGATTCAGCGCATTCGCGAGGCCATCCGCTATCCCGAGGCCGCCTACTTGGAGGTCTTCAACTCCACGCCCCACGAGCGTCGGCTGGCCGTGGCCCTGGACGTGCCCCTTTACGCCTGTGACCCGGATTTGATTCACCTGGGCAACAAGAGCTGGAACCGGAAGATTTTCCAAAAGGCTGGCGTACCTTATCCCGATGGGTTCGAAGACTTGCGGGACGAACAGGACATCGTCCAGGCCATCGCCGCCCTCAAGCGTCGGCACCCGGATTTACGACGGGTGGTGGTGAAACTGAACGAGGGCTTTTCCGGGGAAGGCAACGCCATCTTCGACTTTCGCAACATCCCCGAAGAAGTGGGCAACCTGGAGGCCTGGATTCGCCGGGAATTGCCCAAACGGTTGCGGTTTGAGGACCCGGTGGAGTCCTACGAGCGGTTCATGCGCAAGTTCGAGGAGATGCAGGGCATCGTGGAAATCTTCATCGAAGGAGAGGGGAAGCGTTCCCCTTCGGTGCAGGGCATCATCGACCCGCTGGGCCAGGGCACCATTGTCTCCACCCACGAGCAGATTCTGGGCGGGCCCACGAAGCAGATTTACCTGGGGGCCATGTTCCCGGCTTACAGGGATTACCGGCTTCAGCTCCACGAACTGGGCCGCCGGGTGGGCTGGATTCTGAGCCGGGAAGGGGCCATCGGACGGTTTGCCGTGGACTTCATCGCGGTCCCCGGGGAAGACGGGCAGTGGAAGCTCTATGCCCTGGAAATCAATTTGCGCAAAGGGGGGACAACCCATCCCTACGCGACCCTGCGGTATCTCACAGGCGGCGAGTACCGACTGGAGGACGGCCTGTACTACACGGGGACGGACCAGCCCCGCTACTACTACGCCACGGACAACCTGTACAGCGCGGATTACATCGGCATGACGCCCGAGGACTTGATGGATCTGAGCCTGTGCGAGGGCCTGCACTTCGACGCTGCCACCCAGGAGGGCATTGTGTTCCATCTCATCGGCGCTCTGTCCGAGTATGGGAAGCTGGGCGCGGTTTGCATTGGGGCCAGCCGGGAGCGGGCAGAACAGTTCTACAAGCGCGCGCTGCAAGCCCTGGCCCGGGCCTCTCAAGGGCGCACCAAGTGCGATGCCCAGCCCCGCACCCCGGAGGAGCGCGGCGCGCCGACCCACTTCCGGCCCTGGTGGACCAAGGACCGCCCCCTGGTGTAGCCCCGGAGAAAGGCAAAGCAAGGTAGAATAACGGTGGCCCTTCTTTGGAATGCGAGAGGGAGAGGTGATGCATCCTCCGGTGAAACTCCTCGAGCGTCGTTACGTGTTCCACGGCCGGGTGTTTCAGGTGCGGCAGGACCGCCTGCAGCTTCCCAACGGTCGGGAGGCGGTCCTGGACATCGTGGAGCACCATGGCGCGGTGGTCATTCTGCCCGTGGATGCGGAAAACCGGGTCTGGTTCGTCCGCCAATACCGTCATGCAGTGGGGGAGACCCTGTTGGAGCTCCCGGCCGGCACCCTGGAACCGGGGGAAAGCCCCCAGGCGTGCGCCCAGCGGGAGCTTCAAGAGGAAATCGGCATGCGGGCGTCCACGTGGGTTCCGTTGGGCCGTTTCTACTCGGCGCCGGGATACACCTCCGAAATCATGGTGGCCTTCTTGGCCCGGGATTTGTCGCCGGCCTCCCTGCCCCGGGACGAAGACGAAATTATGGACGTGGCCATTTACCCCTGGCCCCAGGTCTGGGAGATGGTGCGACAGGGTATCGTGCGGGATGCCAAGACCCTGGCCACCCTCTTCCTGGCGCTGTCTCATCTTCCTTCACTGGAGTAGTCTCCCATGCGTACCTTCGTCTTTGCCTTGATGGTGCTCGGATGGTGGTTGGGCGTGCTTTTCGGGCCTGTGGCTGATGTCCAGGCCCAGGATGCCCCCGTCGAGCAGGTCGCGCAATTGCAAATCGACCTCTGGCCGGAATTCGACCGGCCGGCTATGCTGGTCATTTACCGCATCACCTTGCGTCCGGAGACCCCGTTGCCGGTCCGCCTGTCCCTGCGCCTTCCCCAGCGGGCCGGGCGTCCCAACGCCGTGGCCACGGCTTCCTCGCCCGACGCCATGCTGGTCAACGCGGCGTACGAGTACGTTCCGGCGACGGGAAGCCCCTGGGCCTGGGTGCACGTCACTGTGAATCAGCCCTACGTCCAGGTGGAGTATTACGACCCGGCCCTGGAGAAGCAGGGCGACCAGCGCGCCTTTACGTATACCTGGCCCGGGGACGTGGGCGCCGACCAGGTGGTGGTCCAGTTGCAACAGCCCTGGAACGCAACCGACCTGGAGGTGCAGCCTCCCCTGGACCCCCTGGGGGTGACGGACGTGGGTTTGCAACTGTACGAAAAGAACTTCGGCCCGTTGTCGGCAGGGCAGACCCTGACCCTGGAGATTCGATACAGCAAACCGGATGACGTGCTCACGATTCAGTATCTGGAAAGCGTCCAGCAACAACAGCAACCCGTAGGTGCTCCCGGCGCGGCCCCGGCGGCCCCACCGGCGGCCACGGAAACTCCTCCGGATACCCTGGACCTGCTGTCCCAGGTCCTGATCGGCCTGGGGGTCGTGGCCTTGGGGGTCGCGGGGTGGTTTTGGTGGCAGGGCCGGTCGCGGGTG
>WFVP01000427.1 GCA_015491595.1 Anaerolineales bacterium | reverse complement strand
ACTTTGAAGAGGGATGAGGGCGGCGCAGCCGCCCTCATCTCTTTTTCTCAGGAATGTCCCTTGACATCTCCTTACAAGTGCCGTAATATGTGCGACGAATTTCTAAAAAAACTCGTGGGAACCGGAAACATGATGCGTCTTTTGTGGTTGGCTGAACAGATGTGTTGTCGGTGTCTGAGGCGGGGTCCGTAGCCGCCTCAGGCACCCGGTCGGAACACGGCCGGTAAGCGGCCTGGCGGTTACGGCCCCGAAGCAGGGCGGTAACCGCTTTTTACGCCCCTTACCGGCCGTGTTTCTTTTTCCCCACCCTATGGTTGGAGGAGCGCTCGTCATGCACCCAACCCCGTCCACCCTGACCATGCAGGCCCCGGCCCGCGAGGTGGGCATCGCGGCAACGGTGGGCCGAACGCCCCTCATCCCCATGCGACACCTGGCGCGCGACCTACCCCCGGGTGTGGAGGTCTGGGCCAAGGCCGAATGGTTCAACCCCAGTGGTTCCGTCAAGGCCCGGCCGGCCTGGAACATCCTGCGCACCGCGTTAGCCGCAGGCCGCTTGCGAGGCAAACGCCTGCTGGACGCCACCAGCGGGAACATGGGCATCGCCTATGCCACCTTCGGCGCGGCCCTGGGCGTGCCCGTGACCCTGACCCTGCCGGCCAACGCCAGCCCCGAGCGCCTGGCCATGCTCCGGGCCCTGGGCGCGGAACTCATCCTGACCGACCCCCTGGAGGGCACCGACGGCGCCATTGAAGAAGCCCGACGCCTGGCCGAAGCCCACCCCGACCGCTACTGCTACGTAGACCAGTACAACAACCCCGCCAACTGGCAGGCCCACTACCTGACCACCGGGCCGGAAATCCTGCAGCAGACGGAGGGGCGCATCACCCACTTCGTGGCGGGGGTGGGTACCAGCGGCACCCTCATGGGCACCGGACGCTACCTGCGGGAGCACCTGCCCGACGTGGTCATCTTCGCGGTGCAACCCGATGGACCCATGCACGGCCTGGAAGGCCTCAAGCACATGCCCACGGCCCTCCAGCCGGGGATTTACGACCCCGCGTTCCCCGACGGCGTCATCGAGGTGCCCACCCAGGCGGCCTACGCCATGGTGCGTCGCCTGGCCCGGGAAGAAGGACTCTTCGTGGGGCCTTCCTCCGGCGCCGCGGCCTGGGCCGCCCTGCAGGTGGCCTCCCAATTGCGGGAGGGCGTGGTGGTGACCATTTTCCCCGACGGCGGCGACCGCTACCTGAGCGCGCCCTTCTGGGAGGAGGACGCATGACCCTGGAAATCCCCAAGCCCCTCTTTCAGACCATCCTGCACCACCTGGAAGGCGCCTATCCCGAAGAGGCCGCCGGGTTCCTGCTGGGCCGCCTTGGGGAAAACGGCCGCAAACGGGTGGAGGTCGTGCTTCCCGTGGAAAACGTCTGGCCGGGGGAAGAGCGCACCCGGCGCTATCGGATTCCCCCCGAAGTCCTGCTGCTGGCGGAAGAGGAAGCGGAGCGCCGGGGACTGTGGGTGCTGGGCGTCTACCATTCCCATCCCGACCACCCCAGCCGGCCCTCAGAATTCGACCGGCTCCAGGCCCTGCCCAACACGTCCTATCTCATCGTGAGCGTGCGTCAGGGTCGGGCTCGTCAGGCCCAATCCTGGCGGCTGACCGACGACCGCTCCCGATTCGAGGAGGAACCGCTGGTCATCGCGGAAGCATGAATCCCTTTCTCGATTCCGGGCCAGGGGCTTTGGCCTCCGGCCCATATCAAGAGGTGTGCCATGCTGTACTTCGTCCGCCATACCCATCCTGCCGAATCCTGCCCGGCCAAGGACCCCTTCATGGGGTCCCAGTTGCTGGCCCACCTCAGCCCGTCCAACGCGGCCAAGTACGGGGTACGCATCCACGGGGAGGCCGTGCTCAACGGTCGGCACACCTTGGTGCTCATCGTGGAAGCCGACGACCTGGAGAACCTGAAGCGCTTCATGGCCCCCTTCCACCAGGCGGGTCAGGTGGAGTACGTCGAGGCCTCCCGCTGCGAAGAAGTGGTGGAACGGGCCGGGTGCTGAGGCGGGCTTTCGTAGAAACGGTGGGCGCGCCTCCCCTCGCGTGCCCACCACCAACCAACCCACGACCGACGAACGACGAACGACGACCGACGAATAACCAACGACCATCGACCAACAACCAATCTGGGAGGTGAACCATGCCCACGTTGTTGCTTCCCATGCCGCTACGCCCTTACGCCGACAACCAGCGGGCGGTGCAGGTGAAGGGCCGCACCGTGCGGGAAGTCCTGCAGGACCTGGTGGACCAATATCCCCGCCTGAAGCCCCATCTCTTCAACGGCGAGGGGCGCCTTCAGCCCTACATCCACGTCTTCCTCAACGGCGAGGACGTGCGCAGCCTGCAAGGGGTGGAT
>WFVP01000426.1 GCA_015491595.1 Anaerolineales bacterium | reverse complement strand
GGTATGAGGCGGCGCAATGATGACCTTTTGAAGCCAAAAGGGCGGCGCTTCGGCGCCGCCCTTTTTTCAAGCGATGTAGCGGCCTGACCGACGCATTGTGCTTTTGATGTTCCCCAAACTCAAGCCTGCACTGCGGTGGGCCGATGGGCTTCGGTTTCCAGCCGGCCCTGGGCCCGGTTGTAGGCCGCGCGCAGAAAGGCCAGAAAGAGGGGATGGGGGCGCGTCGGCCGGGACAGGAACTCGGGATGGAACTGGGTCCCCAGCATGAAGGGATGGTCTCGCAACTCCGCGATTTCCACCAGGCGGCCGTCGGGGGAAAGGCCGGAGAAGACCAGGCCCTTTTCCGCCAGCACCTCCCGATAGGCATTGTTGAACTCGTACCGGTGCCGGTGCCGCTCTTCCACCCGGTCCACCCCATAGGCCTGGGCTGCTTTGGTGCCTGGTTGCAAGATGCACGGGTACAACCCCAGGCGCATGGTCCCTCCCTTCTCTTGGATGTGACGCTGCTCCGGCAACAGGTCGATGACCGGATGGGGCGTCTCGGGGTCGAACTCCGTGGAATGAGCCCGCTCGTCGCCCAGGGCCCAGCGGGCGAACTCGATGACCATGAGTTGCATTCCCAGACACAGGCCCAGGTAGGGGACCTTGTGTTCTCGGGCATAGCGCGCGGCGGCAATCTTGCCCTCGATGCCCCGGGACCCAAACCCGCCGGGCACCAGGATGCCGTGGGCAGAACGCACCCGCTCCCAGTCCTCGCCCTTCTCCAGGTCCGTGGAATGCACCCATTGCAGGTCCAACTTCATCCCCAGGGCCAGAGCCGCGTGCTCCAGGGCCTCCCGCACGCTCATGTAGGCGTCGTGGAGTTCGACATACTTACCCACCAGGGCAATGCGCACTTGGGGTCTGTCTTTCCGGCGGGCTTCCTCCACCAACCGCTCCCAGGGCTCCCAATGGGGTTGACGGCGGGGTTCCAGGCCCAAGGCCTCGAATAGGATGGGCGCCACGCCAGCCCGTTCCAGAAGCAAGGGGACCTCGTAGAGCACGTCGGTGGTCACCAGAGGAATCACGGCCTTCTTGGGCACGTCACAGTGCAGGGAGATTTTGGCAATCAACGAAGGCCCGACGGGATGGTCGGACCGGGCGATAATCATGTCGGGGGAGATGCCCATAGAGCGCAGTTCCCGCACCGAGTGCTGGGTGGGCTTGGTCTTGAGCTCCTTGGTGGTCTGGATGAAGGGCAGCCAGGTCACGTGGATATAGAAAGTGTTCTCCCGTCCCTCATCGCTGCGCATTTGCCGAATGGCCTCCAGAAAGGCCACGGATTCATAATCCCCCACCGTGCCGCCCACTTCCACCAGCACAATTTCCGCGTCCAGGCTCTCGGCCACGGCCCGGATGCGGCGTTTGATTTCGTTGGTGATGTGGGGGATGACCTGAATCGTGCCGCCCAGGAAGTCGCCTCGACGCTCCTTGGCGATGATTTCCATGAAGACCTGGCCGGTGGTGACGTTGCACATGCGGTTGAGGCGCACATCCATGAAGCGCTCGTAGTGGCCCAGGTCCAGGTCCGTCTCGGCCCCGTCGTCCAGCACGTACACCTCGCCGTGCTGGTAGGGGTTCATGGTGCCGGGGTCTACGTTGAGGTAGGGGTCCAGTTTTTGAGCCACCACCCGGAAACCGTATTCCTTGAGCACCCGGCCCAGGGCCGCGGTGGTGACCCCTTTGCCGACGGAACTGAGCACGCCACCGGTTACGAACACGTACTTCGTCCGCATACCCCACCTCGATACCTTGGGAAATCCGGGTAAGAGTGTATCACGCCTCCCACAGGACGCAAAGGTGCCGTGACGAAAAGCCTATCCCGGATAGTCCCCCAAAACAGAAACGGCCCCTTGCGGGGCCGTCCTTGTTGGCAGGGAAGATGGCGTCCTCTTTACCGGCCGGCGCCGTTGCCGCCCCCTTCCGTGGGCGGGGTAAAGTGCTCGGCCAGGGTCTTGTAGAGGGTCCAGCGCCGGCGGACGTCCTCTTCCAGCTGGCTCAGCAGGTGCTCGGCCTCTT
>WFVP01000425.1 GCA_015491595.1 Anaerolineales bacterium | reverse complement strand
CACGGAGAAAGACGAAGAGGATGCTCAGGAATTGTTCGATCTCTTTCGGGAGGTCTTTCAAGAGGCAGGGTATAAGGTGCTGGACATAGAGCCCAAGCCCATGCCCGATGTATACGGTCGGCTGCCCTTCCAGGACGAGGCCGGGTACACCTGGTACCTGACCATTGCCCGTAAGTCCGTGCAAATTTTCCAGCCTCCTGGCGCGGCGCCCATCTGGGGTGAGGAACGGGACTACTTTGGCCTGCCTCTGCTGCCCGATGTGGTTTGTGCGGCATTGGGTGGTGCGCCCGGCCCCAATCATACCTGCCGGGTGACCGAGGAGACCGTGTGCGCCGCGGACGACCTCTTGAAGGGAACCTGCCCGGACCAGATTCCCGAGACGGCGCTGATGCTGCCGCCCGCGGCCCAGACCTGTATGAACGGGTACGGCCAGGTGGTCTTCACGTCCAAGGGCCAGTGGCAGTGCCGTTTTGCTCCTGGGGCCGCGTGTGAACTGCAGGCCTACGCGGAGGGCTCGTGTCTGCGGGGAGGCGGGATGCTGGAGAACCTCAAGCCCCAGCCAGAGCAGTTCAGCCTGGTGGTAGAGGGCCATCTCCGGCCGGGGGAAAGTCGCTTCTTCCGTCTGCCTTCCTGGGAAAAGGACTTCCCGCCCGTGGAGCAGGAGAGCGCGGAAGGGGAGATGTTGCTCTGGGCACCGCAAGGGTATGTCTTTCTTTTGGAAAGCGATGCAGACGACGTCACCATGTTACTCTTCGACCCCACCAACAACAAAGTACGAACCAGCACCACGGTCGGTGGGCAGTTCCTGGTCGATACTGGCGCGGACGGTAATATCCTGGAATTGCGGGCCGGTGGGCAGGCGACGAACTTCACCCTCACCGTGGCCGCCCTGGGCATGATGGGCCAGGGCAACGTGCCTTTCACCGCGGTGGGTACCGTGGACGATAGCGGCGCGCGCTACTTCTTGCGCTTCAAGCCCTTCAGCACCCTGACGATACGGCTTAGCGGTTCCGGAGTGTATCTGGGCGTGTATGAGTTGCCTCGGGGTAGCACCCTACCTTCCAAGGTATTGGTCCGACCGGAGGCCCGCAAACGCTCCGTGGTCCTGGGGCCGGAGGCCGACCAGGTACTCATCGTGGTGTACGGGCCGCCCAAGGCCCGCTTCCGCCTGTACACCTTGCAGCGCTTCGTGGGGCCATAAATAAAGGGTGGGGCGGCATCGCCGCCCCACCCTTTATTTTAGTGCCATCAGGTACAACCTCCGGGCCTTCAGATGAAAAGGGGTTCCCTGGGTATCCGCCCACGCCTTCCATTGAGTAAAACCCGCCCGATGGAGCATGGCGACCAATTCTCGGTAGGAATACAGGCGTTGGGAAAGGGATAATGAAGTGACGGAGCCTTGACGAACGTATACCCATCGGCTTTCCACCCGAGCCGTTTCCGGGTTATATTCGCCCTCTTCCAGTATGTAGGAATCGTCGTCCACGACATGCCAAGTGCGGAAAGGAAGGCGGTGAAGCAAGGTTTCGGCCACATGGTTGTCCAGGGCGAAGCGGCCTCCAGGCTTGAGACAGCGCGCTACGGCATCCAGGAAGGCCTGATTACCGGCATCGTCAAAGTAGCCAAAACTTCCCCAAACGCAACAAACCGCGTCAAAAGCCTGGGGCCAAGGGAGGTCTCTCATGTCCCGCTTCTCCCATCTCACGTCTACACCCCGTTCCCGGGCACGGATTCGGGCTCGGTCCAGGAGTTGGGGAACTAAATCTACGCCCGTCACCCGATACCCACGCGCCGCTAATTCGATAGCGATGCGCCCGTTACCACAAGGTACGTCCAGTACATGGTCCCCGGGTCTAAGTTCCAGCACCCGTTCCAGATAATCGGCCATGTCCCGATTTTGCTCTGGAGTCCAAAACCGTTCGTACATTTCCATCCAGGCTGGATGAGCAAAGAACGTCTGCCACCAGGACATCTTACCTATTCCTGTCCATCCGCTTATTTGCCCATCCGCCCCACCGCTTTCGCCAATTCCACCACCCGCTCCACGGTGAAGCCGTAGTGCTGCACGATGGCTTTGT
>WFVP01000424.1 GCA_015491595.1 Anaerolineales bacterium | reverse complement strand
GCCCTGGAACAGGCCCGCCGTCATCGTCCGGACCTCATCATCCTGGACATCATGATGCCGGAGATGGACGGGTACACGTTCATGACCACCTACCGGCGGGAGGCGGACACCCCCATCATCATGCTGACCGCCCGCATCGAAGAGGAAGACCGGGTGCTGGGTCTGGAGCTGGGCGCGGACGACTACGTGACCAAGCCCTTCCATATGCGGGAGCTCCTGGCCCGGGTGCGGGCCGTGTTGCGGCGCGTCGAACGGGCCCGGGAGGTGCCCCCCAGACGCCTGGCCCAAGGCGGTCTGGTGGTGGACCTGGACCAGCGGCGGGTCTGGGTAGAGGACCGGGAGGTCCACCTCACCCCTACGGAGTTCGCCCTGCTGGTCACCCTGATGCGCCATCCCGGCCGGGTGTACACGCGGGCCCAGTTGCTGGAACAGATTTCCGACTCCGGCCTCTACGAGGGCTACGAGCGCACCATTGATTCCCACATCGCCCATCTGCGGGCCAAAATTGAGGCCGACCCCAAACGTCCCCGCTACATTCTGACGGTCCACGGCGTTGGGTATCGCTTCGCGCCGCCGGAATGGCTGGAGGGTTGAGGAGATGCGCGCCACGACACCGACCCCGTCCCCCCGAACCCAGGGGCTCTCCATCCTGTGGTGGCTGGCCCTGGCCTTCGCGGGCGTGGCCCTCGCGGGCATCCTCATCACCGTGTTCCTGGTCCGCCGCAACGTGAACCAGGTCCTGGATACCTGGCAGTCGCAACGGACCATGGAGACCCTAATGGGACCGCTGGTGACCTACTACCAGCAACACGGCTCCTGGGAGGGCCTGGAGACATGGCTGCAGCAGGGCGCGCCGGGCGCGGAGCGTCGCCAACTGCAGGCCCTGGCCCGCACCCCCTGGGTGCTCACCGACCCCCAGGGTCGGCCCATCCTGGGCACGTGGCGGAAACCCCTGCCCCGCCAGTGGGTGCGGGAGCGGATTCCCATTGAAGTGGACGGCCAGGTGGTGGGATGGTTCTGGAGTCCCCCAACCCGGCTGGAGCGGGCCATCGGCGCGGCGGAACGCCTGTTCATGGAGCAGGTGCAGCAGGCCGCATGGCGCAGCGCGGCCCTGGCCCTGCTGCTGGCCTTGCTGGGTGGCTTCCTCATGGCGTACGCCTTCGCCCGCCCCGTTCGCCGGTTGACCCAGGCCCTGACCCGAGTGGCCCGGGGGCATCTCGGCCTGCAGGTCGAGCCGCCGGACTGGAGCGCGGAGCTCAGCCAGCTCACCGAGGCCTTCAACCACATGAGCGCCGCGCTGGCCCGCGCGGAGTACCTGCGCAAACAAATGACTGCAGACCTGGCCCACGACCTGCGAACCCCCATCAGCGTCATCATGGGCTACGCGGAGGCTCTCAAGGAAGGTCTCATCGAACCCGACGAAGAAGTCTTCGAGACCCTGTACCGGGAGACCCACTACTTGCAGCGCCTGGTGGACGACCTGCGCCTGCTCTCCCTGCACGACGCGGGACGCCTGACCCTCAACCGCCAGCGGGTGGACGTGCGGGACCTGCTGCGGCAGGTGGTCCAGGGGTTCGAGCCCCAGGCCCGGGCCCGGGCCATCACCCTGCGCCTGGAGGTCCCATCCGAGCCCCTGCCGGCCTTTCTGGACCCGGACCGCATCCGGCGGGTGCTGGATAACCTGATGAGCAACGCGCTGCGCCACACCCCGGAGAAGGGCCGCATCACCCTGAAGGCCCAGCGGGACGACGGTTTCGTGGTCCTGGAAGTGGCGGATACGGGGGAAGGCATCCCTCCGGAGCATCTCCCTTACGTGTTCGAGCGCTTCTACCGGGTGGACAAGGCCCGTACCCGGGATGGCCGTTCCTCGGGCCTGGGCCTGGCCATCGTCAAGGCCCTGGTGGAGGCCCACGGCGGCCGGGTCGCCGTGGAAAGCCAGGTGGGGCGCGGGACCCGCTTTCGCCTGTGGCTCCCCCAAGACGGACGGGATTGACCCATGGGCACCCTGTACCTGGTCTCCACACCCATCGGCAACCTGAAGGACATCACCCTGCGGGCCCTGGACGTGCTCCGGCAGGTGGCCTGGATTGCCGCGGAGGACACCCGTCGGACCCGGGTTCTGCTCCAGCACTACGGCATCGCCACTCCCCTCATCTCCTTCCACGAGCACAATCAGGACCGGCGTATCCCCCAGTTGCTGCGGCGGCTGGCCCAGGGGGAGGAGGGAGCCCTGGTCTCCGACGCGGGCACACCCCTCATCAACGACCCGGGATTCGAACTGGTCCGGGCCGCGCTGGAAGCCGGCCATCGGGTGGTGCCGGTGCCGGGACCCAGCGCGGTGCTGGCGGCCCTGGTGGCCTCGGGCCTGCCTGCCGAACGCTTCCTCTACCTGGGTTACCTGCCCCGCAAGCCCGGACCCCGACGACGGGCGCTCCAGGAGGTGGCCCACCTCCCCTTTACCCTCATCTTCCTGGAAACCCCACAACGCCTGGTGGACACTCTGGAGGACATGGCGGCCGTCTTCGGCGGCGAGCGGCGCATCGCGGTGGCCCACGAACTCACCAAGGTCCATGAGTCCTTCCTGCGGACCACCCTGGCCGACGCCCTGGCGTACTACCGGCAGCACCCGCCCAAAGGGGAGTTCACCCTGGTGGTGGAAGGCGCACCCCAGCGCCGATGGACGGAGGAGGAACTGGACGCGGCCATCCTGGAGGGACTGGCCCGGGGCGAATCGCCCAAAACCCTGGCCAAGGCCCTGGCCCAGGCCTCGGGCCGGCCGCGCAGCGACATTTATCGGCGCATCCTGGCCTTGCGGGAGAGGGAGGAGGATTAGGGGTCGGTCTCCGTGCGGATGATGCGGGCCTTCTCCCCGCCGTACATGCTGGCCTCCACCACCTGGTCCCCTCGCTTCAGGTAGCCCTCCCGGACTTCTTCCCCGCCGTAGACCACCCATCCCCCCAGGTTGAAGGGCACCGGTCCCGCGGCGGCCATCCACTCGCCGTTGTAGCGCCGGGCGATGTGCACGTGGGTGCCGGTGGCCCGTCCGCCCTCACAGGAAGGATGCCCGATGAGACCCCCCCGTTCCACCAGGGTGCCCACCGGAACGCGGTCCTGGGT
>WFVP01000423.1 GCA_015491595.1 Anaerolineales bacterium | reverse complement strand
GGCGCCCTGGCGCGCGGCCTCGATTTCGCCCCGCCCTTCCCGTAATTCCGGCGGAATCCAGGGCAGGTCCAGGGCCGTGTACAGCGTTTCCTCATCGGGTATCGGGGTTTCCTCCCCCACCGGTCCCAGGCCATGGGGGCTCAAGTGCCAGCCCTTGGCCTCGGCCAACCGTTGCAGGCCCTGCCAGTGGGCCACACTGCCGGTGGTGGCTGCCCAGGTCGTCCCGAAACTCGCCTCCTCCGCGAGGTGCACCATGATGGGCAGGCCTTCCAGGTCGCGCAGTTCCAGGCGTCCGTCGTCCCGTACCCGACCCGTTTCCACCAAGGGGTGACCGAGGAGAATGGAGAGCAATTCCCCGGGAGGAACCGAGGCGGCCACCAGCAGGTCCAGATGGGGCACGAAGGGCACCCAGCGCCGCACCGGACCGGTGATTTCCGCTCGGTGGACGCCGGGGACATCACGAAGCCACTGAACGAGGAAGGAGCCCATATCCCGCGCGTGGGCCAGAAGGTGCTCCGGAGGTCGGGCCTGGAACTCCGCCAGGGCCTTCAAAAGGCGGTCCACGGTCTTGGCGCCAAACCCGGGCACCTGCTGGACCCGGCCTGAACGGAGGGCCGTTTCCAGCGAAGCCAGGTCCGTAATCCCCAAGGTCTTCCAAAGGGCGCGCACCTTGGCCGGGCCTAATCCCGGGAGGTGGAGCAAGTCCAGCAAGGTGGGTGGCACCTCCCGCTGCATGCGGGTGAGGGCGGAAATCTCCCCCGTCTCCAGGAACTCCTGAATTTTCCGGGCCAGGGCCGGGCCGATGCCGGGCAGCTCGCGCAAGCGGCCTTCTTCGGCGTAACGGGTGACGGGTTCGTGCAACTGGTAGAGGGTTTCGGCCGCGCGGCGGTAGGCGCGAATCTTATAGGCCTCGTCCCCGCGGATTTCCAACAGGTCGGCCAGGCGTTCGAAGCGCCGGGCCAGGGCGAGATTGATGGCGTGCATGCGCCCCTCCTCACCGGTTTCGTCCCCGGCTGGGACGAAAACCTTGACATGGCTTCCTGCCCCTCAGTATAATGAGTGTCACCCGTGATGGGGAGTGTGCGTGATGGTTTCGTTTTTGTGGTTTGGCTTTTACTTTTATTTCCGCCGGGGGCACCCATAGGCCCGCGGCCTTTTCGCGCACCTCCCTCCGGGGAAGCCGAACGTGCGAGGTCCGACGGGCCTCGCACGTTCTCTTTTTCGGAACCTGTCGAGGTCCTATTAGGCGTAGGAGGTGAACCATGGCCATGCGGGGCATCCGCGGCGCCAGTACCGTCCCCGAGAATACCGAAGAAGCCATTCTGGGCGCTACCCGGCAACTTTTGGAGGCCATTTGCCAGGCCAACCCCACCCTGGAACTCCGAGACATCGCCGCGGTCTTCTTCACCCTGACCCCGGACCTCAACGCCGCGTACCCGGCCTACGCGGCCCGCCAGATGGGCTGGACCCAGGTGCCCTTGCTTTCGGCTCAGGAGGTCCCGGTACCCCATGGGATGCCCCGGGTGGTGCGGGTGCTCATTCTCTGGAACACAAACCTTCCGCAAGAGGCCATTCGTCACGTGTATCTGGGCGAAGCCGCCCGATTGCGCCCGGATTTGAACGGTGCCGGTCCCATCCAAACCCTATACTCCTCTGTAGGAGGTGCGGTATGATGATTATCCTGAAGCCCGACACCACCGAAGACCAGGTGCAGCTCGTCGTCGCCCGGGTGAGGGAGTTGGGGTTGACCCCCCACGTATCCCGGGGCAAGGAACGCATCGTCATTGGCGTTGTTGGGGAGGCGCGACGCGTGGAGCCGGGTGTGTTCCGTCATCTTCCGGGAGTGGATGACGTGGTGCCGATTTCACGGCCTTACAAACTCACTTCACGGGAGTTCCATCCTGAGAACACGTTGGTGCGGGTGGGTCCGGTCACCTTTGGTGGTACGGACATCGTCATCATCGCCGGCCCCTGTTCGGTGGAGAGCCGCTCGCAACTCCTGGAGACGGCCCACGCGGTGAAGGAAGCGGGCGCCCAAATGCTGCGGGGCGGTGCCTTCAAGCCTCGCACCTCGCCTTATTCCTTCCAGGGGTTGGGCGAGAAGGGCCTGGAATACCTGGCCGAAGCCCGGGAGGTCACGGGCCTGCCCGTAGTGACCGAAGTGATGGCGCCGGAACAGGTCCCCCTGGTGGCCCGGTACGCGGATATGCTCCAAATCGGTGCCCGCAACATGCAAAATTACCCCCTACTTAAAGCCGCGGGTCGCATGGGCAAACCCATCCTCCTCAAACGTGGGATGGGTGCCACGGTCACCGAGTGGTTGCTGGCTGCCGAATACATCTTGAGCGAAGGCAACTGGCAGGTGGTGATGTGCGAACGGGGCATCCGCACCTTCGAGACCAGCACCCGGAACACCACGGACATCAACGCCATCCCTGTGCTCAAGCGGGCCACCCATCTCCCGGTCATTCTGGACCCCAGTCACAGCACCGGGCATTGGGAGTACGTCACGCCCATCGCGCGCGCGGCCATTGCCGCCGGCGCAGATGGTCTCATCGTGGAGGTCCATCCTCGCCCTGAGGAAGCCCTGTCCGACGGCGGGCAGTCCCTCAAACCGGAACGTTTCGCGCAAATGGTTCGGGAAGTGCGGGCCATCGCCCAGATTGTGCGGGAAGTGCAGGCGGCTTTGGTACCCGCGGGAGGTGGTCCCAATGGAAGGTGATTTCGGTGATTTTCCCCTGCGGGAAACCCGAATCGCCATCCTGGGCACCGGCCTCATCGGGGGCTCGCTGGCTCTGGCCTTGCGGGAACACGTCCGAGCCCTTTATCTCGCGGACCCCGACCCGGAAGCTCGCGCCCTGGCCCATACCTGGAACCTGGGCGACCTGGTCACCCCACACCCAGAGGACGCGGTGCGCCATGCCCAGGTGATTCTGCTGGCCGCGCCGGTGCGGGCTATCCTGGACCTTTTGCAACGCCTTCCTCAGTGGATTGCCCATCCCGCCATCGTGGTGGATGTGGGCTCCACGAAAACCGCCATTTGCCAGGCCATGGCCGCCCTGCCGCCCCGCTTCGACCCTATTGGGGGACATCCCCTGGCGGGTAAAACGGAAGCCGGCCTGGCCCACGCCGACCCGCATCTGTTCCGGGAACGGCCGTTCATCTTCACTCCGTTACCTCGTACCTCGCCCCGGGCGCGTGCCTTCGCCCAGGCCCTGGCCTACGTGGTGGGAGCCTTCCCCTTGTGGATGGAGCCCGAAGCCCATGACCGTCTGGTGGCCTATACCAGTCACATGCCGTACCTCCTGAGCGCGGCTCTGGCCTTAGCCGTACCGCCCGAAACCCGGGACGTGATGGGACCGGGCTTCGCCTCCACCGTGCGTTTGGCCGGTTCTTCCCCTCGTATGATGCTGGATATCCTGATGACCAACCTGGATGCCGTTCTGGAGGCCCTGGACGCCCTCCAGGACGCGCTCTGGGAAGTCCGTCGGACCTTAGAGAAGGAAAGGGAAAAGGACTTGCAAAGGCTCCTGCAAAACGTTGCCCAGAGGTATTGGGCGTGGTTTCGGTAAAATCGGTGCGGTACCTGGGCCGCACCGATTTTTGTTTTCCCGGAGGCGTTCATGGCTGTACTCATCCCTTTGCCGCGTTTGGCCTTGATGTTGGTGCCCACCGCCATGGTCATTGGCTTGATGCTGTACCACCACGTTCCCACCAAGGGCTATCTGTGGGCCCTGGGTCGCATGGTGGTCCAGTTGCTCCTGGTGGGCTACGTTTTGGTGTACTTGTTCCTCGCGGAATCCGCGTGGCCCATCCTGGGGGTCATGGTGGTCATGACGACGGTCGCGGCGTGGATTTCCCTGCGCACCGTGCCCGCGTACCGACGGCGCATGTACGGCCATGCCCTGCTGGCCTTGGTGTTAGGAGGTGGGAGCATTCTTCTCCTGGTCACCCAGGGCGTCTTGGGCGCGCGGCCCTGGTATCATCCCCAAACGGTCATCCCTCTGGGCGGCATGATTTTCGCCAACGTCATGAACGGCATCAGTCTGGCCGCGGACCGGCTCCAGGTGGAACTGGAGCGGGGAACACCCTGGCTGCCGGCCCGAGGGGTGGCCCTGAACACCGCCCTCATCCCCATCACCAACGCGCTGTTGTCCGTGGGTTTGGTTTCCCTCCCTGGCATGATGACGGGGCAGATTCTGGCCGGGGTCTCGCCCCTCATTGCCGTGCGGTACCAAATCATGGTTATGCTCATGATTTTCTCCGCCATTGGCCTGAGCGTCTGGGGGTTCCTGTGGCTTTCCCAGGGGGTGTGGAAGGAGATTTTCGCACTGCACGGGAACGGATGACCCGGTGCCCTGGCGCAAGCCGCGAGGACGGCGACGGCGTGGGGCGGGAAGGCTGCGGCGACCTGACCGCCGCAGCCTCCCTTCATCCTCCGAACCGGTTGATGAAGTCCAGCACGTCGATTTTCGTAAGCAGGCCGATGGGTTTGCCGGCATCGGTGACCAGGAGCACCTGGCCCTGCAGCAAATAGGGTAGGGCCTCTTCCACCGTGCTCTCCGCGGCCAGGCTGGGGGGTACTTCGGTCATGGCTTCCCGCACGGGCTGGTAAGGGGTGCAGCCCTGGGTGGCCAGGCAGCGCAGCAGGTCCGTCTCGTAGACCATGCCCAGGACGCGGTCACCTTCCCCCAGAACAGGCATCTGGGAGATGTCGTACTCCCGCATGCGTGCGACCACATCGCGAATGGGTTCTTCGGGCCGCGCGGCGATGAGCCCCTGAATGTCCTTCTGCTGGAGCAATTCCCGCAAGGTCATTTCGCGCCAGTCGGCCTCGAGGAAGCCGTGTTCCCGCATCCAGGCATCGTTGAAAATCTTGGAGAGATAACGGGCCCCGGTATCCGGGAAGAGCACCACGACCAGTCGGTCCGGGCCCAGGTCCTGAGCGTACTTCAACGCGGCCGCCATGGCCGAGCCCGAGGAGCCGCCCACGAAGATGCCCTCCTCTCGTACCAAACGCCGGGCCATGAGGAAGGACTCCCGGTCGTCCACCCGAATGACCTCGTCCACCAGGGAGAGGTCCAGGGTCGAGGGGATGAAGTCTTCGCCAATTCCCTCCACCTTGTAAGGCCGGGCTTCTACACCGGGGGGAATCTGGCCGCCGTGTTCCCAGGCTTCCTTGAGGATGGAGCCTTCGGGGTCCACGCCAACGATGCGAATGTTCGGGTTGCGTTCTTTGAGGTACCGGGCCACGCCTGTGATGGTGCC
>WFVP01000422.1 GCA_015491595.1 Anaerolineales bacterium | reverse complement strand
CGCCGGGTGCCTGTCCAAAGCGGCACCACCTTTTCTCCCACTTCGGTAACTTTTGAGTGCACCCGTTGGCGGTCGGGGTGGCCCTTACGGCAGTCCCAAATCCGCGCGATAGGGATGAAAGCGGTAGCGGAAGGAGAAGGGCCCGGAAAATCGGGCGTGGTACGCCCAGGCCCGGGCGGGGTCCAGAAACCAATCCCCCCGATGCAGGCGCCAACCCCGCCCTTGAATGTAGCCCCAGGGGGTGTTGGCCTTGTCCTCGCCGAAGGTGTCGCCGTCGAAGGCTGCGGGAAGACGTCGTCCCCAGTACCGAAAAGGGCGGTCGAACGTCTTCCCGGGGCCGATGCTGTGCCGGCGGGCCCACAGGGTGTCGTAAATGTCCAGGAGCTGGTACGTGGCTTCCCCGGAGATGCCGGACGGACGCTGGGCTTCCTCGCCCACCCGGTAGCGGACATGGCTCGGTTCCAGAGGGATGGGATGGCCGTAAATGCCGTGCCCGTAGCTTTCGATGTACACCACCGGACGACCGTCCTCCACCTGGACCGGTCCCTGGACCTTCAGGTAGCCCCCCTGGACCTCCGGCGTGGCCGTGTACAGGTAGAGGTCGCCGTGGGCCAGGGTGGTCATGGCCTGGAGGCGTCCATCGGGCGTGCCGTCCTTCAGGATGGCCAGATGAAGGGATTCCAGGTCGTTTTCGTGGCATCCCCGGGACGTGGGACAGGGTTCGGGGGTGTAGTCCCGGGGGTGGAAGATGCTGTAGAACACGAACCAGTGGGTTTCGGTTTCCATAACGGCGTAGTAGACGAAGGCCCTCAGGTCGCCCTGGGGTTGATTTTCCCAGTTGTTGTTGCTCACCCAATCGCCGTCGAAATCTACCCGGGTGGGAAAATCCTGGTCGGACGCGGCGCCGTGGAGGAGGATAGGGGCGTAACGGTACGCCAGGGCGTAGGGGTCCACCGAAGGTCCGACGGAGGCCGGTGCCGCGCGACAGGCGCTGAGCACGAGAAGGAGAAGGACGCCAAAGGCGCGCCATCGGGATGCGGACATGGGACATCCTCCGGGGGCCTGTCCGGCCAGGGACTCGCGGGTCATTGTACCCCGGCCTGCAGGAGGACGGCGGGTTTTCCCGGGGCGCCTTCCCCTTGTCCTGCGGGGTCGGCCCCTTTTTGGTTTGTTTCCCAGGCAGTGGTATACTGACATTCGTCATTGGACCTCTATGGCATGCTAAGGAAGGACGCGGAGAACCCATGGAGAAAACGGTCATGAACGCCCATACCAGCCCCCGAACCCGTGTCGTGCAGGAAATCAACCCTTTCAAGATGGCGCAGGCCCAGTTCGACCGGGTGGCCGATTTGATGGGCCTGTCGGAGGATGCCCGGCAGATTCTGCGATGGCCCCTGCGGGAGTTCCGGTTCCAAATCCCGGTACGCATGGACGACGGACGCATTCGCGTCTTCTTCGGATACCGGGTACAGCACAACGATGCTCGGGGGCCGGCCAAAGGGGGTATTCGCTTTCACGCGGCGGAGACCCTGGACACCATCCGGGCCCTGGCCATGTGGATGACCTGGAAGACGGCCGTGGTGGACCTGCCCCTGGGCGGCGGCAAGGGCGGCGTCGCGGTGGACCCCGCGTCCCTTTCCCGCCGGGAGCTGGAGGCCCTCTGCCGGGGTTGGATTGACCAAATCTGGCGCAACATCGGGCCGCGCATTGACGTGCCCGCGCCGGATGTGGGCACCACCCCCCAGATGATGGGCTGGATGATGGACGAATACTCCAAGCTCATCGGGCAGTACACCCCGGGCGTCATCACCGGGAAGCCCGTTGGAGGCGGCGGTTCTCCGGGCCGGGCCGAGGCCACGGGCTTCGGCGTGGTTTACCAGATTCGGGAGGCCATGAAGCGCCTGGGCATGAACCCCTCCCAGGCAACGGCGTCCATTCAGGGCTTCGGCAACGTGGGTCAGCACGTGGCTTTGGCGTTTACGGAAATCCTGGGCGGTAAGGTGGTCAGTGTGGCCTACTGGGACCGGGAGGACCGCACCGCGCGCACCATCACCCATCCCGACGGCATCGACCCCCGGTTTCTCATCTCCATCACGGACATCTACGGCACCATCGACAAGCAAAAGGCCCAGGCCGCGGGGTATCTGGTGGAGGACGGCCTGGCGTGGCTGTCCAAGCCAGTGGACGTGCTTATTCCCGCGGCCCTGGAGGGCCAGATTACCGAGCACACCGTGCATCTCATCCATCCTAAAGTGCGCATTTTGGCCGAAGGCGCCAACGGCCCCACGACGCCGGAAGCCGACCGGGTGTTGCAAGAGCGCGGGGTCATGGTGATTCCGGATTTCCTGTGCAATGCCGGCGGGGTGGTGGTGTCCTATTTCGAAGGCGTCCAGAACGAAATGAACTACTACTGGTCCCGGGAGGAGGTCTTGCAACGGCTGGACCAGCACCTGACCCGTTCCTTCCACGAGGTGTTCCGACTGGCGGAGGAAGAGCACCTGTACCCTCGTGATGCCGCCTACATCCTGGCCATTCAGCGGGTGGTCAGGGCGATGGAGATGCGAGGCTGGATTTAGCCATCCCGGGCCGTCCCTCGCGGGCGGCCCGTTGTTTTTCCAAATTCCACAAAAGGCGACAGAGGAGGGCGAGCCATGGCCGAAAAACTCAACCCCTTCGCGATGGCCCAAGCGCAGCTGGACGAAGCCGCGGCGTTCCTGGGTTTGGACAAGGCCACCCATGAGCTCTTGCGGTGGCCCAAACGGGAAATCCACGTCACCTTCCCGGTGCGCATGGACGACGGTTCGGTGCGGGTCTTCCACGGTTTCCGGGTACAGTACAACGATGCCCGCGGGCCGGCCAAGGGCGGCATCCGGTTCCATCCTGAAGAGACCATCGACACCGTCCGGGCCCTGGCCGCGTGGATGACCTGGAAGACGGCCGTGCTGGACCTGCCCTTGGGCGGCGGCAAAGGCGGCGTGGTGGTGGACCCCCGACAGCTCTCCACCACGGAGCTGGAGCGTCTGTCCCGGGCCTACATCCGGGCGGTGGGGGAAGCCATGTTCGGCATCCATCGGGATGTCCCCGCGCCTGATGTGTACACCAATCCCCAAGTGATGGCCTGGATGCTGGACGAGTACATCGCCCTGGCAGGGTACATTGACTTCGGCATGATTACCGGCAAGCCCCTTCCTCTGGGCGGCTCGGTGGGCCGCATTGACGCCACCGCGCGAGGCGGTCTGTACACCCTGCGGGAAGCGGCCCGTGTCTTGGGTCTGGAGCTCAAAGGCGCGACCACAGCCATCCAGGGCTACGGCAATGCCGGATCCTATGCCCACAGCCTGGGCCTGGAGATGTTGGGGCTCAAGGTGGTGGCGGTGTCCGACTCCAAGGGCGGCATTTACAACCCCGATGGCCTGGACCCGCAGGAGGTGCTCCGGCACAAGAAGGAAACAGGTTCGGTCATCAACTTCCCCGGGGCCAAGAACATCACCAACGAAGAGCTTTTGACCCTGGACGTGGACGTGCTCATCCCCGCGGCCCTGGAAGGGGTGATTACGGAGGAGAACGCCGGGGACATCAAGGCCAAGGTCATCGTGGAGCTGGCCAACGGCCCCACCACCCCCGAGGCGGACCGCATCCTCTTTGAACGGGGTGTTTACGTCATCCCGGACTTCCTGTGCAACGCGGGCGGCGTCACCGTCTCCTACTTCGAGATGGTGCAGAATGCCTACAACTACTACTGGGATGCGGAAACCGTCTACCAGCGGCTGGACCGCAAGATGACCGAAGCCTTCCACACCGTCCATAAGACGGCCAAGGAGTTCAACGTGCATCCTCGCATGGCTGCGTATCTGGTGGCCGTCCAGCGGGTGGCGGAGGCCATGCGCCTGCGGGGCTGGACGTGAGTCCTTCCGTAGGGGCACACCAGGGGGCCGGCGGCCTTCGCGCCGCCGGCCCTGCGGTTTAAGGG
>WFVP01000421.1 GCA_015491595.1 Anaerolineales bacterium | reverse complement strand
TATGGCGCGGCGTACCGGGTCGCCGTGCAGGGCCATGACCCGCTCGTCGCTGACCAGGGCCCAGGCGGTGATCTCGGTGGCGCAGGCCTGAAGGTGGGCATCCAGGTGCTGCAACAGGCCGGTTCGCACCCGTACATCGTACGGTTTCCCCATGGCCTTCAGCCGAAAGGCTCCCAGGGCGATGTGCACTTCCCAGAGCAATTCGGACAAGGGGCGGTCGTCGACCCAGACACGACGGGGGAAGGAGGCATAATGGGCCGCCCGGGCGCGCAACAGTTGGTCCAGGGCCGAAGCCGAGGCCCCAGGGAGCAGGGGGCGCGCTTGAGGATTCTGCTGTAACCGTTGGAGCAACGTTTCGGGTTGAGCCATCAGGCAGACCACCACGCCCGCGTCTTCCACCCGTGCCCGGTTGTCATCCCGGAGCAAGGCGCCACCCCCCAGGGCGACTACGGCCCCCCGGGTGCCATGATAGTGGGCAATGAGGTCGCGCAGCGCCTGGCTCTCCCGTTCCCGAAAGCCGGCTTCTCCCTCCTGAGCGAAGATGTCGGGAATGGAACGACCGGCGTCTCGCACGATGCGCTCGTCCAGGTCTTCAAAGGGTAACTCCAGGGCCTCGGCCAATGCCCGGCCCAGCGTACTCTTGCCGACTCCCGGGGGTCCATAAAGAAAGAACAGGTTCGTCATGTTTGCCCTCGAAGGTGAGAGTTTGGTGAGATTTTCCTGTGTTATATCTCCCTTTTGTGGCGCATTTGCTGTCAACTATAGTAGAATAAACTTGAACCATTGTCCATGGAGGTGTGGGAATGGATGAACAACTTCTGAGCAACGGCATTAACTTCCTGGTCATCGTGTTTGGATTGGTGGAGTTCGCGAAGAAGTTTGGATTGAAGGGGCGCACCCTGACCGCTCTGAGCATGGTGGTGGGCATCGTTTTGGGCGTTCTCTATCAGCTTTCCCTTCGCAGTCAGGCGCTGGCGGAATGGTTTCAAATCATGATGTTTGGACTGGCCGTTGGGTTGGCCGCCAGTGGCATCTACGACTTTCTCAATGCTCGGATTCCCAAGATGGAGGGATAGTGCATGGCCGTAGAAGGGATTGATGTGAGCAAGTGGCAGCCGGAGCTGGATTGGCTCCTGGTGGCTCGCGGCGGGATTTGGTTTGCCTTCATCAAAGCCTCGGAAGGTATGTGGGAAGACCCCAAATTCGACCGACATTGGCGGGAGAGTCGGGGATTGGTGCTGCGTGGGGCGTACCATTTCTTCCGACCCAGTGTGGACCCGGTGCAACAGGCGGAAACGTTTTACAACACCGTGGCGGCCACGGGCGACCTGGGCGAACTGCCCCCGGTGCTGGATGTCGAACGGCGACGAACGACGTGGGACCGGGTGGCTGCCTGTATGGACGAAATTGAGAGGCGTTTTGGCCGGACACCCATTCTGTACACTTCGCCGGGCTTTGCCCGTCTGCTGGGCCAGCCTCCGCGCACATGGCCCCTGTGGATTGCCCATTATACCGACTCGCCTGAACCGTCCCTGCCCGAGGGATGGGACACGTGGACCTTCTGGCAGTACACAAGCAAGGGGCGGGTGCCGGGGTATCCCCGTAACATCGACCGCAATCGGTTCAACGGCTCCCTCAAGGACCTGTTTTCCTTCGCGGGCATGAACCAGGCGGAAATGGTCTGGTGGCGTTTGAATCGCCTGGAATATCTGGTCTCCGGGGTACCCGTGGAAGGAGAGCCAGGGCCGACGCCACCCATCGAGCAGGGGGTTCCTTATCGGGTCACGGTGGCCTCCCTGCGTATTCGCAAGGGTCCGGGTGTGGACTACCCCGTGGTCGGTGGTCTGCGCTGGGGGGACATCGTCTACGTGTATGAAGTGGTCAACGAGGGGAAGTATGCCCCCTGGGGACGCATCGGGGAAGACCGCTGGATCAGCCTGCAATTTGCCGAACGACTCAACTCGAACGGCTATTCCTGGGCCTCCTTTCTGGGTGAGGTTGTGCGTTTTCTGGAGGATTTGGGTTCGTCTTCATAGGTCTGGGCCAGCTGCCAGTATTCCTCCCGCACAGGCTCCGCATCCCCCAAACCCAGGATACGTAACAGGTCCTGGATGAGGGTGGCTTTGTGTTGGGCGTCGCGCGCGCTCCAGGTACGGGCC
>WFVP01000420.1 GCA_015491595.1 Anaerolineales bacterium | reverse complement strand
AGTATGTGGATAAAACAACCGGGCAGACAAAGATTCAACAGCCTTCTACTATCCAGGGACGAATTAGAACCAGTGACCCCGATGGTGACAGGGTGCGCATTACCAGACTGACCGTCTCCAAACCCGAATGTCTTGAAGTTACCCGAAATGGTAAGACCCTTTATACCACACCTCAAGGAAAGATTACAGGAAAGACTCCGACGCTTGATGGGGCAAACTACTGTGATGTGCGCATAAGGGTGCAGGTTTCTGACGGTAGGGGTGGAACCAACATAAGGCCGTCCGCAGTCCGTCGACCGCTGTCCGCGGATTCTGGTCCTGCGCCCGGTCAGACCGAATAACGTTTAAGGAGTAGACCTGCTTCCGAAAGGCTGTCCAAACCCTTGCCCGAACTTTAGTACGTGTTTTTTTGAGGTCGGATGAAGGCAGCTAAAGCCATCGCATGCTCGCACGGAGGTACAGAGAATATTTCGGGTTTCTCCAGCGGAGACTCTGTGTCCTCTGGAATTTGAAAGACCTCTGGAGGCAGATGGTGTTGAAAACAAGAGCGCATAAAACAGCAAGGAGGACACAGCAATGGAGCAGCCCTTGCGTTCCCTTCCTTCCGGCTATGTTCGGTGGTTTCATTACCGTCTTCCTCAATGGCCTCTGTTGGGTGCGTCAATATTGCTTTTCTTCCTGGCCTTTCCCCTATTTGTCCATGTGCGTTTCTGGCTGGTCCACCAGCCGCTTCCCGATACCTTCCGCCTGAGCATGCCTTCGTGGCTCCTGCTTGTCGTTATTGGCGGTCCGGTGCTCATCCTTCTGCATGAAGGCGCTCATGGGTTCGCAATTCGATGGATGGGACATCGCCCTCGTTATGGCTTCCGCTGGCTGTATGCTTACGCCACCGCGGATGGGGCGGTGTTCACCCGCAATCAATACCTGTTGGTGGCCCTGGCACCGCTGCTGTTCCTGACACCGGTTGGCCTGGCACTCCTGGCCCTGCCTTCCCTGCCGGGTTGGGAGTTCGTGGCTTTCTTCCTGGCGGCCAATGTCGCCGGTTCGGTAGGGGACCTCTGGACGGCGATGAAATGCCTGAGGATGCCTGCGTATGTAAGGGTTGTGGATCGAGCGTCCGGGTTTGATGTCTTCGGTCCCCCGGAAGGCTCGGTGTCTGCCAGGGGTCGGGCCGAGATGCTGCTCCAATGGGTGGGTACGACGCTGCTTTTGGGAATGGGCCTTTTCTCGTTGGTCTACCTGATGCTCCCCTTGTTGGTCTGGACGGACCTCTCCACGTTGAACCTATCCCCCTGGTTGGTCTATCACAAGACGGGGGACAGCTTCTCGATGGAACTCCGCTTCTGGCCCTTTGTGGTGATGGCCGCTCCGGTCAGTGCCGGGTGGATGTATTGGCGGGCCCGGCGTCGGTCGAGGCAGGAGTAGCGGGTAATCCATCGGTTTCCCCGGGCCAGGCGCGTCGAATCCCGGCCAGCAAGGCCTCTTCTTGTTCGGGGAAGACGGTGCGAGGGTCAAAGAGCACCGCGTCGTTTTCTATTCGAGCGATGATGGGCGGCTCCTGGGCTCGCAATCGAGCCAGGAAGGCCGTAGGGTGACGGGGCCGCAGGGCCAGTACGTATGTCGGCAGGGTGGCCTCGGGCAGGCTGCCGCCGCCAACGGTGGAAACAGCGGACTGCACCTGACCCATACCCAGGACGTCCCGCCACCTCTGGGCTCGCTGCCGGAGTTCCTCCGGGGTCAGGGCCATCATCCGCCATAAGGGGATGGCCTCACGAGCCGTGCCCCGGCGGTAAATCCGTAGCGTGGCCTCCAGCGCGGCCAGGGCCAGCTTGTCCGGTCGCAGGGCCCGGTAGAGAGGATGTTTCCGCAGGCGGGCGACGAGGTCGGCCCGGCCCACGATGATGCCTGCCTGGGGACCCCCCAGGAGCTTATCCCCGGAAAAGCACACCAGGTCCGCGCCAGCCTGCAGGCATTCCTGAACGGTGGGTTCGTGAGGCAGCCCGTAGTCCTGCGTGTCGAACAGCGCGCCCGAACCCACGTCGGCCACCAGAGGCAGGCCGCGTTCGTGGGCCAGGGAGGCCAGTTCCTCCAGCGAGGGCTCGCGGTGGAAGCCCACGATGCGGAAGTTGGAACGGTGGACCCATAACACCAGGGCGATGGGTTGGGTCTCCAGGGCCTGATGGTAGTCCTGGAGATGGACCCGGTTGGTGGTGCCCACCTCGACGAGTTTCGCGCCGCTCTGTTTCAGAATCTCCGGGATGCGAAAGCCGCCGCCGATTTCCACCAGCTGGGTACGGGCGATGAGCACCCGGCGGCGACGGGCCAGGGCCTGGAGGACCAGGAGCACCGCGGCCGCGTTGTTGTTCACCACCAGCCCGTCTTCCCCGCCGGTGACATCCCGCAGCAATTCCACGACATGGTCCAGACGGGAACCGCGGCGTCCCCGCGCCAGGTCGTACTCCAGATTGCTGTAATGACGGGCCACGGCCAACAGGGCATCCAGGGCTTCGGGGCCCAGGGGGGCTCGCCCCAGGTTGGTGTGGAGGAGTACACCGGTGGCGTTAATGACAGGACGCAATCGGACGCGATGGGCCTGGGCCAGACGCTCGGCCAGTCTTTCGGCCAGGACCTCTCGGGATGGAGGCTCCTGGCCCTGTCGCAGGGCGTGGCGGGTTTCGTCCAAGAGTTTCCGCGCTTCTTGCAGAACCTTCTCCCGACCCACCAGGGGGAGCCAGGGGGTCACCCTGGGATGCTCCAGAAGCCACTGGGTGCTGGGTAGCGCGCGGAAGGACGATGTGGGGCTCACGCCTCTTCCACCTCAGTCTCTTCTTCCTCGTCCGATGTACGGGGGTAAACGCCGAACCGGCGTCGGAAGAACTCCCAGATGTTCCGCCGGTGCAAATGGGGTGCCACTCCGCCCAAAAGCGCGGGGCTTTTGCCGCATTTCTCCACCGTGACCTTGCCCAAATAGTCGCCGGGGTAACGGTAGCGAGCCGAGTAACGAACGTACTTACGCACCTCTGAGATGTACTTCAAATTGCTCTTGATGGCATCTTGAATCTCACCTCGAAGCACCACCTGTCCATGACCGGGGATGAGGTTCTCCAGGGGAATCTTGGCCATGGTCTTCAGGCTGGACACCAATTGGTCCACGTCTCCCTCCATAAAGGTGGGAAGGGGCATGAACGCGTCGCCCGCGAAGAGCACCCGGTCCTCTTCCACGTACACCCCGATGCCGTCTTCGCTGTGGCCCGGGAGGGGAAAGAGCCGGAGGGTGACCTTGGGGTCCAGGCGCAAACGCAGTTCTCCTGTATCAAACGTGATGTGGGGTAGCACCAGTTTCACCCGCTGGTACGCCGGCTCCTCCTGCCGCACCTTCTCCAGGGCTTCCCGACCCCGGGTATCCAACAGGCGACGGCAGGCCGTATGGGCGATAACCAGCGCGCCAGGGAAAAAGTATGCGCCCCAACTGTGGTCGGCATGGTAGTGGGTCAGAATGACATACCGTACGGGAAGGCGCAGCTCTCGGGCGATGAATTCCCGCATGGTGCGCGTTTCTTCCGGCAGGGCCAGAGTATCCACAACCACCGCCCACTTGGGCCCGACAATCACCCCGGCGTTGACCTGTGCATACACTTCACTCTGGAACAAATAAACATGCTCCGATACCCGCTCCCGTAAAACCATCGGCCTCCACCTCGCATAAGGAAGGTTGGTGTACCGTCCCCCGGACTTTCAACGCTGACCGCCCAAAACCATAGCACGAATTGCAGACCTCGTCAATAAAAGAAGATGGTATTTCGATTTGGCCCGTCGGCGAAGCGTATGCCCATCACCTGAAATTGGGTGAAAAGGTGCGTGCTGCATCATATCCGCAGGCCTGACCGGGTACAAAAATTCGCCGACGGCCGTCAGCCATTTGTCGAGATGGGTTCGGCGAATATGGGCATGCAACAGGACAAACAACGGGTTTTCCCGCCTGACGATGGCCTGACGCTCTTCCTTATGCTGGTCGTTGGGTAGATTCCGGGGTCCAGGGCAGGCGTTGCAACAGGGGATGGTTTTCGGCGGTTGGCTTTCTGTGCGCCCTTTTTCCGTTGCGAGGAACGCGTGCCTGACCGCAAAAAGGGGTCTGCCACTTTTTCCAGGAGGAGGAATCATGCCGCATGCCGTTCGATGGTTTCGAATTCTGTCTTTATGGATGCTTTGGGCCCTCGTGATGGCTTCCCCTTCGCGGGTTGCAGCCAACGCGGCCCCGCCCGAGGCCGCGGGCGGGGGAAACCCCGGTCCCGAAGCCGGCACCCCGGTGCGCATGGTGCGGGAGCGGGTTGAGATTACCCTGACGAAAGACGGCCGCCGGGCCTCGGTGGAAGGTGTGTACGT
>WFVP01000419.1 GCA_015491595.1 Anaerolineales bacterium | reverse complement strand
CCACCAGGGGACGCACCCACAGCAACATCCCGGGGGACAGGCGGGCCGTCAGCCGCTCCTCCACGGTGAGCAGTTCCCGCACCACTCGCTGGGTGCGCTCGCTCTGGGCCTGGAGCCACTTCTGCAGGGACGCCTCCGTCTCCTGAATCATGGCGTCCAGGTCCGATTCTTCCAGCACCAGGCCGTCCACCGTACGGGGAATGGCCGTGTAGATGTAACGTCCAATGAAGCCGCTAATGACCACGATAACGGTCAGGAGCATCACGATGCCCGCAAGACCGCCGAACTTCCAGGAGGTGTGCAGCAGCACCATGTACGGCCCGACCAGGCCGGTGAAAATGTGGAATTTCAACCAGTACGCCATGCGCCCCCAACGGGCCACGCGCGTGCGCTTGCGGATGGAGTAGAGGGTCTCGGTCATGAGCATGAGGATGAAACCGACAATGCCCAGCCCATGGCCGAAGACCTCCGAGGCCCGGGGGATTTCCCCCGTGGCCACCACCACGGCCAGGTACACACCCGTAATCGCCAGATTGGTGAAGAATGCGGCCCACAGTTCGATGTTGCCAAAGTTCATTGGCTCACCTCCTGGGCGGGAGACGTGGGGCGGTGCTGCCGCTGCCAGGTCTCCCAGAAATCGGCCAGGATGTCGGCAATGGGTGCCTGGGGCTTCAACAAGGCCTCCCGAATGGGGCGGATGTCGGCCCTCTGGTCAATCAGGGTGTACAGCGCACGGGAGAGGGTCTGGTCCCCCATGAGGACGGCCCCCAACAGGTGCCGCTCCCCCACCATCAGGCGAATGCTGTTGATGTCCTCGCTCTTCTGGGCCAGGATGGCATCGGGCAGTGCGCGCCAGACTTCGCTGTCGCCTCGCACGATACCTGCATCGGGGTCGGCTTCCCGCTGGCCCACCATGCCCATAATGGACGTGGTAATGTGGGCCAGCCGGGTCACGTTGAGGGGCGTCCCCCGGCGGTAGGGCACCCGTTTTCCGGCCATGTTGTACCCGGCCGCGATGCCCTGGCGGCGGGCCAGGGGCCACAGGGAATCCAGGACGTGGCGACCCACCCGAGGGTCGAAGACCTGGGCCACATCCCCCGCGGCGTAAATGTGCGGCACGCTGGTCTCCATGTACTCGTTCACCAGGATGCCCCGGTCGGTCGCGATGCCCGCTTCCCGGGCCAGGGCGATGCGAGGCGCGATGCCCACCGCGATGCCCACCATCTGGCACCGCAGGACCCGGCCGTCCTTGGTGCGCACCCCGACCACCCGGCCCTTCTTGCCCAGGATTTCCTCGATTTCCGTCCGGTAGTGGATGCGGATGCCCATGTGCTGCAAGCGCTGCTCCACGATGCGGGATTCCACCTCGTCCAGGACCCGGCGCCAATAGCGGTCGCCCCGCAACAGATAGTGCACCTTCAGGCCCCGCGCGCGCAGGCCTTCCGCCAGCTCCAGGGCCGTAATTCCACCGCCGATGACCACAGCCTCTTTGGCCCGTCGGGCCAGACGCAGGAGGGCTCGGGTCCGGTCCAGGTTGTCCAGATAGACCACGCCTTCCAGCTCGACGCCCGGCAGGTCAGGACGCACGGCCTCCGCGCCCACGGCCAACAACAGTCGGTCATAGGGCAACCACCCGCGGCGGGTCATCCGCACCCGCTGGGCCTGCGGGTCGATGCCCTCCACCCGGTCGTGCACCAGATGGATGTCCATGCGGCGGAAGTCCTCCGGGCGCATGGGGAAGAGCATCCGCTCCGGGATTTCCCCCGTGAGATAGTAGGCCAGCCCGGGGCGGCTGTAGTAACCGTCCTTCTCTTCGCCGATGATGTAGATGCGTCCCCGGGCATCCAAACGGCGGATGGTCTCTGCCGCGGCCACGGCGGCCACGCCCGAACCCACCAGCACGTATTGCATGGATAGATCCTCCCCTGGGTGAGGTGTTCACGCTATTTGTTAGACGGGAATCCCGGTCTCGAGATACGCTTAAAAAAGACCTCCAGCCAGAAGGCGGCAACCCTCTGGCTGGAGGCGCATGTCTCGGGCGTCCCGTCACCCCGAGGACAGGGTCTGCTCCAACACCTCGAAGCGGAGTACGCCCCGGGGACAGCGGGCGACGCATTCCCCGCACGTCACGCAATGGGAGTCACGTATGGGCTTCCCCCACCAGGCGTAACGCCGCACGTCGATGCCAATGGGACAGTTGTAAGAACAAATGCCGCACTGCACGCACCGGATGTTGTCCGGCACCACCACGCCTTCCATGCGGGTCTTCTGCTGTAAGAACAGGGCCCGAAAGGTGCGCCACATGTTCATCGTCCACTCCTCATTCGCCGAAGATGGGCAGGCAACGCCCTCACTCTTCCTCTTTAGCAGATTCCTCGTTGTTTTTCTCTTCGGACCCCTCGTCGCCCGAAGCCTTCTCGGAAGAGGAACCGGCCTCCTGGGTATCCTCGGAGACTCCTTCGGTCTCGGCGTCCCCCGGCGTGGCCGACAGGCTCAACTCCTCCTGCGCCGGCCCTTCCTCGTGCTTCCCTTCGTGCTCCTCTTCGTGCTCTATCTCGTTCTCGTGCTCGCCCGATTCGTAACGCTCCTCTTCCTCTTCTTCCACCTCGACCTCCAGCACCAGCCACTGTCCCTGGGCGTCCTGCCAGAGTTCCAGTTCCACATAGGCCCCGACCTGCAGGGGGCCTTCGATCTCGGCCTCTGGAGCCAGCGTCCACCAGGTGCCGTTCACCCGCACCCGGTGGGGTTCCAGGGCTTCGAGATACCCGTAAATCTCCCGTACCTGGCCCCGATAGGAGGTCTTGGGCTCCACCTTGACCGCCTTCCAGACCTCCGCCTGGGGATCCCAGCGCAAGTGCACTTCCACCAGGGCGCCCGGCGTCAATGCCTCGGCCAGCGCCGGGTCCGCCAGCACGAAGGTATGACGGTCGATGCGCCATGTCCGGCCCTGCCGCTGCACCTCGCCTACGATGGAGATTTCCAGAGGCGCCTCTCCCTCCGCGCGCGCGGCCACACGAATCCACTGGGCCTGCCAGCGGCCGTCGTCCATGGGCCGTCCCACCACTTCCACCACATCGCCGGCCCGGGGGACGCCCTGCACCAGGGTGTCCGGCGTCAGCACCACCTGGGTACCGTCAATGGTCCACTCCGTCCCCTGGCGCTGCACCAGGACGCCCACCAGACGTTCTCCTTCGTAGAGGGCGTTGATGGTCTGCAAAAGGGCCTGGCGGTGCTGCGGGTCCACCACCGGGGCCAACATCTGCATATCGGCCACCAGGTCCGTTTGGGAGAGCCCCGGCTCGCCCTGGGCCATCTGGGCCAGGGCATCCACGTGGTACAGGAGGTTCTCCAAAAGGGCCAGGCTGTCCTGTTGCTGCCCCCGGGCCAGCAAATCCCGCAGCTCGTGGATGCGCCGTTGGGCAAAGCGTTGGTGCAGCTGGGCCCGGACCCGAGGGTCGCGCGCCCGCATCAGGAGAAGGTTCTCCTGCCAGCGCTTCACCGTATACAGGGGCGAACCGGGCAGGGCGCCTTCGGCCGCCCGCACCACCGCCACCCCTCCGGTGAAGAGGAAGGCCAGGAGCAACACGAAGGCGAAGGCCCATCGAAGGGCCGGTTGTTGCATTCGGGCCAGCCATGTCTCCCAAAGGGTCTGCCGCGGGGGGCGCAGCGCCCGCACCATGGCCCGGTAGTGCCGTCGTGCCTCCTGTACGCGGTGGGGGTCCCGTTCGGGTACCTCCTCAGCAGCCAGCGCTCGAAAGTAGCGCGCCAGTTCCTCGTCCAACTCCATCCAGGGTTCTTCTCGGGTCATAAATCCTCTTCCTTCAACAAACGCCGCAAGTTCTCCAGCCCGCGGTGCTGCAACGCTTTGACGGCTCCCACCGACGTGCCCACCGCCTCGGCAATCTCCTCAAACGAGAACCCCTGCAAGAAGCGCAGGCTCAAGACCTGGGCCTGACGCGGGGGGAGGCGTTGCAACGCCTGGCGTAACCGCTCGGCCCGCCATCGGCGTACCGCCTCCTCCTCGGTCGTGGAGCCCGCCGTGCGCATAAAGGGAGTGCGCTCCGCATCGTCCAGCGGGTCCATGGGCCGCGCGCGAAAGCGGTCCTGCACCCAGTTGTGTACCATGCGATACAAATACGCCTTCAAGTGCCGCCGGGGGCCCTGCCCACGACGCAAGGCCACGAGAAAACGGGCGAACACTTCGGCGACACATTCCTCGGCCTCCTCGGCTTGCCCCAGCAAGCGATAGGCATACCGATAGAGGCCCGGCCGGTACAAATCGTAAATCTGCAGCAAGGCGTCTTCCTCCCAGGCACGGGCCCGTTCCAGAAGACGGGTTTCATCCACTTGCGAAATCACTTTATGCCACTCTTAAGACGTTGAAATCGCCCCAGGGATACGGACAAATCGCAGAGCCAATTATAAGAGAGAGCGACGAAACGTCCGAAGGTTTCGAAAATCTTCCCAACCCGCCTTTCTTCTATTGACCTTTGCAAATCTAAAGATACACGTCGTTAGAGCGCCAAACCAGCATAGGCGAAAAAGGAGCGCTTGAGGCGCTGTTCTCGCCGTAGCGTCTGCAGGGCCGTTGTCACTTCT
>WFVP01000418.1 GCA_015491595.1 Anaerolineales bacterium | reverse complement strand
GGAGCAAATCCGCGAGGCCGGCCACGGTCAACTCATAGCGGCGGAGGATGAGGGGGAGGATTTCCGACAAGGGCTGGGTGGGCCATTCCGGCGTTTGGATGTAATCCGCGATGCGCAGGTAAATAGGGAAGCGGGTAGGGCCCAGTTGACCCTGGGGCCCGGCCATCTTTCGTCCGTCCATCAGGGCGCGGGCGTGCTGGAGGGCCAGGTAGCGAAGCAGGGTGGTCTTCCCAATCCCCGGTTCACCCAGAAGCACGATACGGTCATGCTGGCGCAGCACGCGCAGCACCGGAAGACCGGCCGTGCGCCGTACGTCGTCCGCGAACAGTCCGTCGTAACGGGCCAGATGGGCTTCAATTTGCAGGCGGATGTCCCGTTCCCCCAGCCCATGGCGGCGCAGCTGAGATTCCAGGCGTCGGATTTCTTCGTCCAAAGGGCGGTCGCTCTGCAAGCGCATCCCGGGGGATACCCGCAAGGGGACGAATACCCGGTCCAGAGGCAGGCGCACGGGCGGGGCAGTCATTTCCGCCATGCCTCGGGTGTCCACATGGGCGTGCTGACTGATCACCCAGTGCAGGTAGGCCTGTCGGGTGATGGGCCGGGCCGGCGCCTTCCCCAGGGCGTGTGTAAGGGTTTCCAGATGTTCGTCCAGGTGCCTGTAGGTTCGCTGTTTCAAAATCTCTTGCAGGACGGGCTGGTCATAGAGGGCTTTTTGAAAGGCTTCCAGGAAATCTTTGGCCACCAGGTCTAGCGGAGGGGAAGGAAAGGAGGGGGAGGGTTTCATCCGGACCAGCGCCTGACGCCACAAGTCGGCCAATTCGCTTGGGTCGGGGTCGGGCTCGGCGGGATTGAGCACTCGGGACAGGAGCTGGGGCCATGGGTTGGTCCCAGCATTCTTTCAAGGGAATGAGCACGGCCGTCCACCGGGGATGGCGCTCTTGTAAATTTTGGAGGCTGGTTTCTATGGCCTTTCTCAGCGCCTTCTTTGCCCACCACTTCTCGATGCGCGCTCGGGCAACGGTCTGGAGCGGCTCGAGAATCAAATCAACCAGGAGTCCGGCCAGCTTGTTGGACAGGAGCGAAATCGGGTCGACCATGGATGGATGTCCCCTTCCTTGCGGTGCAGACGCCTTTTCCACCACTTGCATTATAGCCCAGGAGTTTTGACATACTTATGAGAAATCGTTGAGAATTTTGACGCGCCCACGCGCCTCGTCCCGAACGAGGCGCGTGGGCGGAGGCGGAAGGGGAACCGTGGGGAACGACTCAGCTCCGGGTATCGGGGGCGTAGAGCCATTGATGGAGGATTTCGCTCCAGTCCCACAGGTGCTCCAGGTCTTGCGAAGTGAGCACAGCCTGCCTTTGGCGCCACAGCGCGGCGCCGACACACGCCAGGTCGGTGTATCCCTGGTTCTGGCCGTATCCGTGCAGGGTGCCGTGGATGAGGCTCACTCCCTGGGCCACCGCGCTGAGGGCGTTGTCGTCGGCACAGGCGTTCACGTTGGCCATCCAGAAGCCCAGGGGCAATTGGGGGAACCGACGGCGCACTTCGTGGGTAGCCGTGGCCACCTCCCAGGGCAGGCTGCGCCCTGCCGCGTCTCCCAGGGTCAGCACGTCCACGCCAGCATCCCACAGGGCGGAGAGCACGTCCCAGGTGCTTGCCGGGTCCCGACGGAACAAGGCGAAGAAGTCCTCGGCTTTGAAGATGACCGTTCGTCCGGCCTGTTTGGCCGTGCTCACCGCGGCCACCAGGTACCTGCGATGCTCATGCCGCTGAGCCGGGTCGCGAGGTTCCAGCGGGCCTCGCAGGGTGATCACCGGGGCATCGGATGCCAGGGCCGGATCCAAGATGCGCGCGGGCGTCTCCCCTCCTTCGGCGGACAGCACCACCTGGTAGGCGGCCTGCGCGTGTTGGGGATGGAAGCCCTCCACCATGGTGTGGGTTTCAAGATGTCCGTTGTGGGCCATGACCATCCCGATTTCCACGAAGTCCACATGGCTGGCGTCCAGCTCACGGGCCAGTTGGGTGCGCTGTTCCGGCGTCAGGCGTTCGCGCCCCAGACCTTCCGTCAGCGTTGCGTCGTAAAAACGGATGCGGCCGTTCATGGATGCACCTCCTTACAGAAAAATTCGGGGCCGCTCCCAGGAGCGGCCCCGTAAGGTGGCTTTGCGTAGACGTTCCGGTCAGCGCCCGACGCGACCTGGAACCGCTCCGGCTCGGCTCCCGAAGCCCAAAATAAGGACCAGAATCAAACCCAACAAGACCGCTACGCGGGTCCCAGGTTGCGCCATAGCGCATCACCTCCTTGTGTGATAGGGCATTATACTCCGTCCGGGCTCGAGGACAAGGACAATTTGCACGGACTTTGGCTCGGATAAATGTGCACATTGTTCATCCTACAGGTCACCTCATGCCGTGGTATACTGCCAAAGCAGACATCCCGACCGGAGCAAACTACCAGATGTGTTGGGGCTAGACGTCGTCCCAACCTCTGCTTTTTTATGCAGGTTATGAAAGGGCAAACCCTTCTTCCCTCCCAGGTGCACGTACCGGCCTCGGCCCGCGGGTGGCTCTTCCTGGCGCTGGTGGCCCATACGGGTTGGGGAGCCTATCCGGTCCTGGCCCGCTATTTGCAGACCGAAGCCGGGCTTCCCAGCATGTCCCTGATGGCCGTGAGCATGACCGGGACCGCGGCGGTACTGGCCCTCACGGTGCGGCCCCGATGGCGGATGTTGCTGCGGCAGCGGCTGCTTCCCGCTTTTCTGCTCGCGGTGATGGTGCGCGCCGTGACCAATTTGTTGGCTGCTCGGTTTACCCATGCCATCTACGTGCAACTCATCACCCTGATGACGCCCTGGGTGGTGGCCTTGCTGAGCGCGCTGGTGTTCCACGAGCAAGCGCCGCGATATACCGGTCGCACCGCCTTGGTGGGCACGGTGGGGGCCGGGTTGATTCTGAGCGCAGCCATCGAACGGCACGGGGTGCCGCAGCATTTGACCGCGTCGGACGTGCTGGGCTTGACGCTGGCGGGCATCAGCGTCTTCAGTCTGGCCTGGTACATGTTGCTGGTTCGACGCAGCCGTTCCGCCCAGTGGCGGGGGGACGAGGTCTTCTTCCTCCAGGCCCTGGTGGTCATGACCGTGGGATGGGGCGCGACATGGCTGTTGCAGGAGGACTGGACCCCCTGGACGCAAATGGACCTGCGCGACTGGCTCGTGTTCGCGGCGTTCGCGGGGTTCGTCCTCTATGGCGCGAACCGGCTGCAAATCGCGGCCTTGCAACGCCTGGGCGCCCGCGCGGTCAGCGCGTTGCTCCCCTGGCGCATGGTGGTGGTCTTGGTGCTGGGCTTCGGGCTCTTGGGCGAGCAACTGAGCTCCTTGCGTCAGGTCATCGGCGTCCTTCTGGTCATCGGCGCGCTGGTAGGCTATCTGGGGACGTCCGAAGCAGGGGGATAAGGCTGGCGGTCCGAGAGTGAGGCTCCCTTTCTGGCTCGTTCGTACGCCTCGATGGCTTCTTGATGTTGCAACAAGACGTCCAGTTCGTCCAAGCCCTGGAGGAGAATCCGGCGGGCGAAGGGGTCGATCGCAAAGGCGAAACGCCGACCGTCCTCCAGAAGGACCGAGGTGGTTTCCAGGTTGACGGTGAGAATAGCCTGGGGGTGTTTCTCTAACCAGTCCAGCAGGGCCTGATGGTCTTCCGGGCTCAACCGCGCCGGCAGCAGGCCGTTTTTGATGGCGTTGTGATAGAAGATGTCGGCGAAGGACGGAGCCAGTACGGCGCGAAAGCCCCACTGCCAGAGGGCCCAGACGGCATGCTCCCGCGAGGAACCGCTGCCGAAGTTGGGACCGACGACCAGGATGCGGGCCCCCTGGGCTTCGGGGCGGTTCAGGGGGCCCGCATCCTGGTCGTCGGTC